>CAYSZE010000140.1:0-7984 GCA_964435255.1 uncultured Oligoflexia bacterium | reverse complement strand
AGAAGCTCGCATGGCTCAAGAAGAAAAAGAGAGTAGCCGTAAAAATAAAGCTATGGAAAGAGAACTCGAATGGGTGAGGATGGCACCAAAGGCACGACAAGGAAAGTCAAAGGCCCGTTTATCTGCCTACGAAAATCTCCTCAAAGAACCAACAAAAGAGCGGTTACAGGATTTGTCTATCTATATTCCAGCAGGTCCACGCTTAGGCGATATCGTTGTAGAAGCGAAAAACGTCACAAAAGCCTTCGGAAATAAATTGCTTTTGGATAATGTGAATTTTTCGATTCCTAAAGGAGCTATTGTTGGCATTATTGGTCCCAATGGAGCGGGAAAAACCACACTCTTTAAAATGATTGCAGGTCTCGAAAAAGCTGACAATGGTGATTTAAAAATTGGTGAAACAGTTAAAATCAGTTATGTCGATCAAAATAGATCGACTCTTGATGGTGATAAGACTGTTTTTCAAGAGTTGAGCCAAGGAAAAGAAATGATTCAGGTTGGAAACAGAGAAATCCCAGCACGGTCCTACATTTCTAGTTTTGGTTTTCGGGGTGCCGATCAACAAAAAGCGGTTGGAAAACTTTCAGGTGGCGAACGCAATCGTCTTAACCTAGCAAAAATGGTCATGAATGGTGGAAACTTATTATTATTAGACGAACCGACAAATGATCTAGATGTTGATACCTTACGTGCACTGGAAGATGCTCTCATGTCTTTTCCTGGTTGTGCGGTTGTTATCAGCCACGATCGTTACTTTTTAGATCGGATTGCAACCCATATTCTTGCCTTTGAAGGAAACAGTAGTGTGATCTGGTTTGAAGGAAATTATCAAGATTATATGGCTGATAAGAAAAGACGTTTAGGTGATGATGCTGTTAATCCAAAACGTTTAAAATTTAAAAAACTTGTTCATTAATCTACAAATGCTAAAGCTGTTTCAATAAAAGTTTTAACTTTTATTGAAACTTTATTTTGTGCTGGATAAACAAAAGAATAAGCTCCCGTATTTGAAAGATGATAATCCGTAAAAATTGGTAACAAATTATTTTTTTCTTTTTCATCCATATTTAATAAATATTTAGGTAAAAAACCTATTCCATCACCTAATAAAATTAATTCTTTTATTGCTAAAAAATCTTCAGTTAATAATTTATACGGAATTTCATATATTGGAAATACTATTTTCGTAAGTGAATTAGTAAATTCCATTTTATTTTTTACAATTGAACCATGCATTAAAAATACGTGTTTATTTAAATCTTTAAGATTATGTATTTCACCATAATTATCAAAATATTTTCTAGTTCCACAGAGGATAAATTCAACATTAAAAAATTTTCGCGATATAAGGCTGGAATCCAACATATTTCCTGCTCTAATTGCTAAATCTATATTCTCAGTAATAAGATCAAGGCGCAAATTTGTTACTAGATATTCAAAGGTCACTGCTGGGTATAATTCTAAATACTTATGAATAATTCTAGGCATTACAGTTGAAGCGAGACCAGATGGTAAGGTTATTCTAAAAAGGCCTTTGGGAGTTGAATAACTGGCATTAATTTTATTTTCAGCTTCCTGCAACTCGCTTAAAGCCGCTTTACAATGCAAATAATATATTTGCCCAAACTCAGTTACAGCAAGACTTCGTGTCGTACGAATAAGTAATGATACTGCTAATTTTTTCTCTAAATTAGCAATTTTTGCACTGACGGTTGCTTTGGGAACTTTTAGAATTTGTGCCGCCCCAGAAAAGCTTCCGACTTCTACAACCTTAACAAATATAGAAAGAGTATCAATATCCATAGAAATGATTGTACAGAATTTTGAACAATATGTCTATATTTTCCAGTCTAGTGGACAATGCAATTTTGTATTATTATACCAAAATAATAAATAACTATATGATTTTTATAGTTATTTTCATAAAAAAAGGGGTTAAAACCATGCCAAATAGAGTATTATTAATAAAATCAAGCACAAACAACAAAGAATCTATTTCTAATCATTTATCTGAGCAACTTGTGCAACTTATTCAAAATAAAAGAAAATATGTTCAGGTCTTAGAACGAGATTTAAGTAACGAAGAAGTTCCCCATTTAAGTCAAGAAATTATTTCTGCTTTTTATTATTCTGGTGAAAATCCAACAGCATCAATTATGCAAGCAAAGTCTCGTTCTGAAGAGTATATTAATGAATTAAAAGAATCTGATCTTATTATTCTTGCAATACCCATGATAAATTTTCATATTCCTTCGCAATTAAAATCTTGGATAGATCAAATATTTAGAGCAAAAATAACATTTAAATATACTGAAAATGGCCCCGTGGGCTTACTTGAAAATAAAAAATTAGTTGTTGTTATTGCCAGTGGTGGCATTCATTCTGTTAATAACCACGATTATATAGAACCTTATATTAAACATACTTTTAACTTCTTAGGCATCCAAAATATAACATTTGTTAAAGCTGAAGGCATGAATATGCCTCACAAAAAAGATGAAATGTTGGCAGCAGCTAAAGCAGAGATTATAAATTTTGCCCATAATCTCTAAATATATTTCCAGAATTCACAAAATCAAAAACAAACATTGATTATTATTGTATTAAAACAAATATTATAAACAATTATAAAATAAATAAAATTATTTTTCTTGACAAAAACATTTATAGTTCCTTAAAATATTTAAAATTTTGAGGAATTTTTAAGATGAATAAATTTTTTATATATAGCAAATTACTATACCCAACCAGCTTAAAATTTAATATTCACCATCAATTGTTTCAAGCACTATCTAATATCTTTTTAAAGTTTTAAAAAAATAACATAAATATACAAAGGAAATAAAATGAAATTTTCAAATTTATTTATAAGATACTTTAGCATATTTATATGCATATTAATAAACACTAAAATTTATGCATGGAAAAATCATGCTTTAATTACTGAATACGCACTTGAAAAAAGTAATTTATTACAAAATAAAACTCTTATAAAAGCCGAATCGCTCGAAAATTTTCTAAATAGCACTTATTCATTAATTCCACCTATTCTGCAAAAAGTAGATAACTGGGCAATTGAAAAAAGCCAACAATATCATTTTATTTTTTCACCAACTCCGAATGAACTTAAATTTAATGTTGCAGCAGGTGATCCTAAAATAGTTGAAAAATTTTTAACTGCCATAAGGGTCAATCCCACTTTAAAATTTCCATTGTTTTTACAAATTTTACCTGGAGATAAAATAAAAAATGATTCTCTTCAAATGGAGACCTCAGAAGTTATTTTAAAAGCTATATTGAATGAAGCTGGTGATTATAAATTTGCGCGCTTAAATGAAGGAGAATTAGTAAACCCTTTAGCCGTTCTAGCAACAGCTTCTGATGAACCAGATTATGGTAGCGATATTCATTTATTCGATGACAATGTAAAAGAATTTAATTATAAATTTAATTATGGCAACCAACCTTTTGGTAATCCTAATTTTACAATAAGTAGCCAAGCTCCTTTTCATATGGGCTTTTATCATGAAGCAAGCATTGTCTATAAAGTAGCTCCTTATTTAAAGAAAACTTATGCGGAATATAGAATTAAACAAAATATTGAACTTGCACAAATGGCTTTACAAACGGGTCATCCTTATTGGGGACTACGATTTTTAGGCTGGGCTTTACACTATATTCAAGATTTAACACAACCCTATCACAACACTCCTTTACCTGGCTACTCCACAGCAGATTTAATAGGTCTAAATATTTTAGATAAATTAGAAGGTACTTTTTATAAAACCAATAATAAATTAAATGACACAATTAATGTTGTTTCTAATAGACATTTTATTCTTGAAAAATTAGTTTACGAAGAAACAGTTTTAGCAAAAGAAAAAAAAGAATATAATTCAATAATTGTTAGCTTTCTGCAGAATCAGACACTAGATCATCAATTACCACCCTTCGATGATTATTATATTCGTAATTACTTAACGAAACAATCTGTAAATTACACTAAACCTACATATGGTAGTTATATTTTTTGGAAAATAAATAATGATTTACCTTCAATAATTGCAAGATCATTTCCATATGAATATGCAATTAATCCAAAATATATATTCCAAGATTCCTTTCCAGCAATTCAAATATTAAGTTCTCAATCTGAAAAACAACGGTTACAAATGTATGACATTACTAGCATACTTATGACAAATGCAGGCGCACATACAAGAAATGTTGTTAAAAGTATTTTGGATAAAATATATTTTTAAGAAGATCGTTTCATTAATATAGTTAATTGCTTATCAAACATTGCCGCAAATTTATGCTTATCTGTAACTTGCATTTGTGCAGGCCCCCCCTGGATCAAGCCACCTTCTCTAAGCAACTGATTAAAATTGCGATAGGATAATTTTTCAGATATTGAGTTTTGATCATACAGTTCACCGCGGGGACTAATAGCGACTCCCCCTGTTTTGACAGCTAAATCAGCTAACGGAATATCCGCAGTAATAACGAGATCGTTTGCAGTCAAATTTTGCACAATATAAGTATCAGCCACATCAAAACCTTTTGTGACTAAGACAAATGAAATTAAGGGGGACTTAGGATATTTTAACGTTTGATTGGCAACGAGAAGAGTATTTATTTTAAGCCTTTCAGCCGCCTTATAAATGATCTCACGAATGACTACAGGACAAGCATCGGCATCTATCCAAATTTTCATTTTTCTCCTTTTTGTATGATAATATAACTTAAAATTGGCATTATGCGCGACTTTTCACTCAACAGTACTCAAGATTTTTTGGAGTCCAATTGTGAAAAATGAATTCAAAATATTATTTATAATTTTAATGTTCTGCTGGCAATATAAAACTTATTCATGGGACAAAAAAATAAAAATTATTGCTGAAGAAACCCCCATCCGCAGTTTTTTAGAAGACGCTCAAAATGATAAAAAAACTGCTAAAAAAGATCCCAATGACAGCAAGCAACCAGACTCTAAAGAAGTTGGAATCAATGAAACTGTTCAGACTAAAAAACTTGTTGGTTCTGATATAGAAATAGTGACAAAAATATTTACCAATCTAAAAATACCCTTTGAAATTGAATTGGTCCACTGGAGCCAAATGTTAGCAAAAATAATTGCTGGTGAAGCAGATATTGCTTTAGGAATCGAAAAGAATTCTAAATTTGCTAAACACGTAATATTTCCCAGGTTACCGACATATACTAAAAATTATAGTTTTTATGGACTGCCAAGCCAGCTTCCAAATTCTTATACACTCACATTTGAAGAAGCTTTAGCTCATAATTATAGTGTTGGTATTATCGTTGGATTTTCTTATCCAAAGGTTTTTTGGGAAGCTTATCCATTTGAAAATAAACAATTAAATAGTCATCTCATTGAAGGAAAAAGTTTAAGAGATAATATTATTCGTCTAAAAGAGAAAAAAATTGACCTCATAATTGCTGATCGCGAAAGAGCAGATGTGTTATTGAAAAAGATTGGAGCCGAGGAATCGATTTTTAAATATAAAAATGTTCTATTTTGGAAAGAATTTTATATGGTTTTTTCAAAAAAATTACAAGGCGAGAAGTTTGCTGATTTAAAGTCAAAAGTCGACAGAGAACTCTATAAAATGACGGAATCTGAACAAATTAAAGAAATAAATGAAGCATGGGTTTTTAAAGGTTTGAATTAAAATGAATGATTATAAAAAAAATAGATTTAGATATATTTTACTCTTAATTTTATTTAGCTTTTATTCTACAAGCTGTATAAAAATGTGGTTAGGCACGCCTGAAATTGGTTCGAAATCTTTTCCAATTGAATTTTACATTGAAAATACTAATTATACTAAAGACGAAAATACGATATCGCATTTGCAAAAATGTATTGAAGACAAAACTGGATTTCATTTAAAATTTACTTATGTTCCCGACGAAAAAGCTGTGTTAGCTGCATTGACTCGTGGCTCTGCTCACTATGGATTAACTTCAGCATTAAGTTATGTTGGTGCTGCCACTAAAAGTTCATTAAAGAGCGTTTTGCTCTTAACCAAAAAAGGGCAAGCGACAAATAGGGCTGTTATCGTAGGCAAAACAGACTACTGGAAAAACAAACTGCAAAAATCAAAACAAATAAATCATTTATCTAATTCAAATTATGAAAATATTTTAAGTTTAGAAAATAATCTGACCATTGCTTATTCAGAACCTGAAAGTATAGTTGGGTTTTTATTACCAAGAATGTATTTACTGCAAAAGAAAATTTTCCCCAATGCTGCTATATTTACTGGAAGTTTCCCCGCAGTATTAGATGCTCTAAATGAAAATTTAGCTACAATAGGAGTTATTTCTGAAACATTTTTCGATTCTAAATTCCCAAACTTTTCTCCTATTCAAATTGGATCGCAATTTAATGATTTTATTATTCTATCAACATCTCCAAGTTTACCAAGTAATACTATTATAGAAAGCTCAGGAATTACACCTTTTGCTAGTCAATCAATAGTAAATGGAATTACAGACTGTGCACAAAAAAATTCAACAGAATTTAAAAAAATATTTGATGCTGATGGCGTTATAAAATCAAACGATAAATTTTTTGGATTTACTAAGGAACTTTATCATTTTCAGCAAGAAAACATTAGAATACTCACCCAAAGATCGAATTAAAAGTATAATTTTATTGATAATCATTTAAAAAATTGAATTTAGATTAATTCTTATGTCAAAATATTTATTGACACAATAATTTCTTCCCCCAAGAAGTCAGCATTTCCTGCTAAATATCAGTATATATCCAAAAAATAAAGGATGACGATATGGCTTTTACAATTTCACCCAATGATATTTTATGGACACGTACGGGCGATCCTGTAAGAATTGCAGCACGAAATCCGAAAGATGGAAAAGTTATTTTAGATACAAACTTTGATAATGTTCAAGATGTGGCAAGAATAGGAATTAAAAATGGCTTAGAACCCGAACAAAAAGCTGCTTATAATCTGAATCTTTCTTTGATTCAAAATGACGACGATAGACATCAAGAAATAAGAGATTTATATAATAGAATTACGCAACTAAAACAAGAAAATACTGACCCAAGAGTGATTAAATATTTAGAAAATGAATTGCAATTTCGAATAGTAAGAGAAAAATTTACCCCAGAAAATTTTGCCGTAGATGCAATCACATTAGGAATTTAGAATTCTTAGATTAAAGGAGTCTTAGATATGGTTTTTATTCCACCACCTTCTAAATCAGCTTTTATACAATTAGGTGATTATGTACCTAAAGTTGGCATATATACCAATCCTGGTATCGTTACAGAAAAAAAAGATGATGGCACCATAGTCATTGATACGAATAAGGACAGTATAAAACAATATCATAGACATTCTATTACAACTGGTCTCACTCCAAAAGAAAAAGAGATGTTTAACGATATTATGGATGATGTTATGTCAATGGGTGATAATTCAGAGCGTATTAGTGAATTACAAAAGAGAATTGATTCTTTAAAAAGTAATCCACAAAATAAAAAAGTATCTGACTTTTTAAGAAATGAACAAGCGCAATTGATCAGATGGTCTAAAGACTTACCACGGATTTATAATACCGTACCTGAAAAATTAAGATAGTTACTTAAATAATTCTTTTTTTCTGTAACGTTATTCCGACTTTTTTGATATAATAATATCAATCACCAAAATAACTAACCAATTAATTTGTTATCTTTCATATTATGGTTTATTTAAGCATATTTTTTATTTTATTTTTTAGTAAATAATTTATCAGCAAAAAAGTTATATTAATATCATTATTTTAAGCTTAAATTTTTACTTATTCTAATGTTCTTTATAGATATCATTAATAATAAAATACAAAAAAAAATTTCATCTTTTTTATCGATTAAAAAGACGACTCCTTAATTTTTTTATGCTTCAATAATGTGAAAGTAAAATTTTTATATTAAATTTTACTT
>CAYSZE010000139.1:0-4240 GCA_964435255.1 uncultured Oligoflexia bacterium | reverse complement strand
GTTCTGCGGACGATTGAGACTGAGTTTGTCGCTAAGATCGATGATCTCAGAAACAACGACAACACTTCAACCAAGGCTCGTGCAAGAGTCAACAGGGCCATCCAAGACTCAGCTTTGAGTGAACCTCAGAAGGCCTCGATCAGTCAGAAACTCGAGCAGCAGTTCAAGGACATCGATCAGAACCTCACCGAGACCCAACTCGGTGTGATTGATCGCTTGGTCGAGCTGAACAAAGACAGCCCAGACACCTTGCAGATCCTCGAAGGTCTGAGGCAGCGTGTGTTGTCCGATGAAACCTTCGCCCCGGCTAGTGAGAGGGTTCGTCTGGCTAGAGAGAAGATCCAGACTCTCGCAGGACAACATCTAGAGATTGAGAATCTCCGTGAAAAGATTGTCGATGTCGTGAAGGATCTTCCAGAGAACCTCAAAGGGACTCTCTATGAGACGACAATCAGTGCCAAGACTCCACAGGAACTCAAAGCGATCCTGGCTACTGTGGACCAAGCGACTGAGCGTTTCATTGTCGCGGATAATGCGAATAAGGTAAAGACTCTGACTGGCAAGCCGCTTGAGTTGAATCCTCAGCGTGACGCTGTTCTGGAGTATCTCAAGTCGCTGCAGAAGCTTCCGCTGGCTCAGCCGATTGAGTCTGTTGGGCCTGTGGCGATCAAGTTCACCGATCCGCAAACTGGTGCAACGATTATCGGCAAAGGCAAAGAATATGAAAGCCATGCTGATGTCGCTACCAGGGCAATCGCCTCAACCAAAGACTCAGCGAAGATCAAACACATTGTCGACACACTTGACAATGACAAGAACTTCGGTTATATCTCTTCTCGCGGTCGGTTCATCGGTCGAGAAGAGGCTGCGATTATCTCACAGAAGGTCAGAGACGTTCTTGAGGGTAAGTCAAGTCTCGCGGAAACTGGACCACATCAAACAAGAGTTCTGTCTGAGGTAAAGAAATCCTTCACCAATCTCAAACCAGATGAACTCAAGGCTTGGGAAGCAGTTGTTCGTGCTCGTGCTGAGAGATGGGTGAAGGAACAACCAGGACGAACTCTAGACGACTTCTGGAAAACCATTGAAGTTAGATCAGGTAAAGGCGGTAAACCAGCCCTGTACCAACGTACAGTCTGGCATGGTAGTGGTGAGAAGTTCGATAAGTTCTCGACCTCTAAGATTGATAGTGGTGAGGGTGCTCAGGCATATGGCTGGGGATTGTACTTTGCCTCTAAACAGAAGATCGCACAATGGTACCAGAAACGTGTCTCGTCTCGGAAAGATACTGCTATTTACCTGAACAACGTCAGGGTTGGAGAAGGGTACAAGCAACTGACCCCAACAGAAAAAGAGTATTATTACTGGTTTTCGTTGGGTAAAGATTTCAAACGAACTCCACAAGAAATCGAGGACTATAAGAAGATTCTGCAAAAAGACATCGCAGTACTAGACACGAAGATCGATGATTATACTCGTTCTGGATCGGTAAATGAACTGCGGAATCTTCCTGTGTTGCGTTCTATTAGAGAACGCAAACAGCGACTACTTGACTTTGCTAACACGAATCCTGTGTTTGAGGTTGTAAGGCCAAAGGGTGCTCTCTATAAAGTAAAGATCCAACCAAAAGACGACGAGCTTTTGCTCTGGGACGAACCTTTCTCTAAGCAGTCAGAGAAAGTACAAGCTGCAATACTAAGCCTCTCTAACAAACTCAAAGATAAAAGTGAGGGGTCATTTCTGTTCAATCCAGAAGAACAAGATTCTGGAGGAACACTCTATAACAAACTGTCAGAGGCCCTAGGTAAAGAATCAAAAGACTCCTATAACAATGACTTTTTCATTCCAGATCAAGAAGAGGCGTCAAAACAACTTCTCTCTAACGGAGTTCGTGGAGTAAAGTATAAGGATGCCTCTAGTCGATATCGGTTAGATAAACCATCCTTCAACTATGTCATCTTCGATGACTCCGATATTTCTATCAAACAAGTCTTCCAGAAAGAGGGTCAGCGGGCATTAGCATCGTTGTCCTTTGAGGATGGGAAGTCGGTTATTCGGGCTCTTGAGTCTCCGAATGTAACCTCACTGTTTCATGAAACAGCCCATCTCTTCTTGCCTGAACTGTCTCCAGCAGATCTCAAAGTTGTCTCTGAGGTCTATGGAGTCACTCCGCAGTTGCTCGCTAGAAAAGAGCAGACCCTGACTAAGGCTGAGCAAAAGTCGTGGGTAAAGGCTCATGAGAGATTCGCTCGTGACTTTGAAAACTATCTCTCAACTGGTAAGTCTCCCTCTAGTGCCTTAACTAAGGTATTTCAACAGATCCAACAGTGGTTTGTTTCAATCTATCAAGGCATCAAAGGGTCGCCACTTGAGCGAAAACTGAATCCGAAGATCAAGGATGTCTTTGATCGAGTATTGAACAATGAACAGTCAAGTGCTGGTCTGCCGAAGCCGACTGAGGTCGAAAAGCCGATTGTCTACTTTGACGAAAATGGCAAACAGAAGATCAATCAGAAAAACCTCCAGGAGTTCTTCAACAAGCTTTCTAGTGAACAGTCGACCTATGTACATGACCGTGTTCAGAGCCTGATTCGTCAGGGTCAGATTGAGCGAGGATTGTATCAGAAGTACCTCAAGTTCTCTACCGCAGACGACCAAGCTAACCTCGGTAAGAGTCTCAGAGCACTGAAAGATCGCAAAGAGACCGGACAGGACGTCAGACACCTCGGTGCTCTTGTTGCTGATCCTGTGATGTATGAGGCCTATCTCTATGGTCTTTCTAGGTCAGACCCGAATAATCCTCTTTATAAGATCTATCATGGCGATCTTGTCCCTGGGATGAGTCGTCATAACCAGAACGAAGCCAACACTCAGCGGTTCTTGTCGGCTGCAACTGAGAAGTTTCTGGACATTGATTCCTCAAGCCTCAGTGGTCAGCAAAAGCTCGGTCGGTATCTCAGTGAAGAAATCGCTCCTGGCATCCAGCGTGACAAGGCTATGTCGATTTATGCCTTGGCAACTGACGAAGGTCGAGTCAACGACCTCCGCAAGTACGGGGTAGTTGATCATGGTAAACCAATCGACATCGACACAGCTCTGGCGAGTTTGTCTGTTGAGGACCGTGCCTTTGTGAACCATGTCAAGGGCTACTTCCAGAACAACGCCTTTGTTGAGCGGGCCTTCTCGCTCTTTCTTCTGTTGAACGGCTACTCACCACAACGCTTCAAGGGTTTCTTTCCGTCTAGTCGAAGCCCAGAGAAGACAACCCTCGATCCCGACTTCGGCACCTTTGCTACGACATTGCTCAATAGCATTGATCCTCTGAAAGAGCGTCTAGAGAATGTCGGGAAACCCTACAACATCGACAAGGGATTCTATTCATCGTTCAATCAAGCAACTCATCAGTTGTCGTTGTTTGCTGAGTTGGGAGAGTCTCTGTACCGAGCACAGAAGGCCTTTGTGAATGAGGAGTTCAAAGACCTCTTTACCAAGAAACAGGGCCGAGCGAAGTATGAGTCAATGAATCTCTATCTGTCTAATATCTATGGACAGGTTGGTCATTCACGAACGGTGTTTGACCGGGCGGTTGACAAGACTATTCAGGGCTTTTCGGTCAGTCGTACGGCACTGAATGTCTACTCAGCAGCCAAGCAGATCATGCACATCGCGACCATTATAGCTGATGGTTCACTATCGTTCAGTGAGGTAATGAAGTCAATCGCCAGTGGTTCCTGGCTCAAGAAGTCAGTCGGCGAGGAGATGCAGCAGAACAGTGGCTTAGCCTATCAGCGTTACCACGGTCAGTTTTTGCGTGAAATGATGGTTGCAGTTGACCAAGGCAAGACTCCCTCCCTGCTTGACGTCATCCAGCATAAGTCAATGCTTTTCCAGCGTGCGGTTGATCGTGCGACAATGCAGATCACTTGGGATGCTGCTCGTCGAACGGCTTACAAGAACGGGTATCGTGGTGATGCCTTGAAGGCCGAAACCGTCAGGCTGTTTGAGATTTCAGCCGGACGTGACCAGCCGACCTCGAATCCCCTCTATGCATCTGAGCTTGAAATCCACGCTAAGCGTCAGCCCCTGCTGAGAGGCTCTTTGTTGTTCATGCGTGAACAGAACAGAATCTACAACGTCGTTCGCCGGCATACCTTGACGGCTTTACAGAATCCAACAGCCGACAATATCCACAATGCCCTAAGGGCAATTGTGTTTGGGGTGATTGTCAATGCCGCAGGTA
>CAYSZE010000138.1:0-5718 GCA_964435255.1 uncultured Oligoflexia bacterium | reverse complement strand
ATAGGTTCTGATTGGATTTACCGCATGCTTTATCAACATGATGAAGATTTCAATAAAATATTTAAAATTAAAGCAGATTTCGATGCGCAAATGGATCGTTCGCAAAAAACAATTCATGATTATGTAGAATTTATTTCAACCCGAACAAAAGTTGAAAATTTATTACCGTTTGATGAAAGTGGGATTGCTGCAATTATCGAATTTGGTAGCCGTATAGTAGACGATCAAGATAAATTAACAACTCGCTTTAGTTTGATTAAAGATATTACTATTGAAGCAGACTTTATTGCTAAAGAACAAAAAAGTAAAAAAGTAACACGTAAAGATGTAGAAAAAGCAATTGAAGAACGTTACTCTCGTTCCTCCGCAATTGAAGATCATATTATTGAAATGTTGGAACGCAAAGATATCATTATTTCTACCAATTCTAGAAGAGTTGGTGAGATAAATGGTTTAGCTGTTTATTCTTTAGGTGATTTATCGTTTGGTGTCCCAACTAGAATTACGTGTCGTACCTATAAAGGAAAACCAGGAATTTTAAATATTGAAAGAGAAGCGTCATTATCTGGTAAACTACACAACAAAGGTGTTAGTATTTTAACAAGTTGGATTAATGCTACTTTTGCTAAAAAACAACCTGCACATATAGCTGCTACAATTTGCTTTGAACAAAATTATAATGGTGTTGATGGAGACTCAGCGACGTTAGCTGAACTTTGTTTAATTCTTTCTTCAATTGCAAATATTCCTCTAGATCAAGGAATTGGGGTGACAGGTTCGGTCAATCAATTTGGTGAAATACAACCCATTGGCGGTGTAAATGAAAAAATTGAAGGATTCTTTAAAACTTGTAGACTTCAGGGGATCACTGGTAGACAAGGATGCATCATTCCCGTACAAAATATAAAACATCTCATGCTCAATCGTGAAGTTAGAGAGGCAATTGAGAAAAAACAATTTCATATCTGGCCCGTAGCTAGAGTTGAAGAGGCTTTTGAATTATTAACTGGTTTTTATGCAGGAAAATGGGAAGAAAAAAAATCGCAATTTGAAGAAGGTAGTGCTTTCCATAGTATCTATAAAATACTGCATGAAAAACTAAAAAAATCTGCACAGCATAAATCACCTCGCAAAAAAACAAAGCCTGCACCTCGCAAAAAAACGACACGCAAAAAGACATCAAGAACAACGCGTAAGAAGACAACATGAATTTAAAAAGTAAACGTTTTTTGTCATTGCAAAACTTATTTGAACTGCGCCGCATTCATTCTGTTAATGAACGGTACGCTTCTGGACGTGTTTTTTATCATAAACAGTTGTTAGGATTAACTGATGAAAGTGGTTTGATATGGCCAATTTGTAAAAACGAGTATTTAAAACAAATAGAATTACAAGAAGGTGATTGGATCGCCTTTAAATGTAAAATTCATAAAGTAACAAACCATGAACAAGCACAAAATGAAAATTATTTAATTGTTTTAACTGAAATTTTTGAGCATGTTGAAAATAAGTCTGCATGGGATAATCCAAAAATCGTTTCTCCTATTCCAAATAAAAATGATATAAATACTTCACAGTTGGTTTTAGATAATATTTATACTTTATATCAATCTAGTAAAACAAAAAAAAGATTTCAACTCATTCAAAAAAGAAACAAAGCAATTGAACGAACTGCTTTGTTTTTCAAAAATAAAGGTTTTATAAATATCGAAACACCAACTTTGGTTCCCAGTGGAGGAATTGAAGTCTATCTCAACCCTTTTGCAACCACTTATACCGATCATCGCAATAAAAAATGGCAACTTGAGTTGCCTACAAGCCCTGAATTTGCCTTAAAAAAAATTATGACTGAAGGAGTGGAAAAAGTCTTTCAACTGTCACGCGCTTATCGCAATCATGGTGAAGTGTCGAAACATCACGAACCCGAATTCATTATGCTTGAATGGTATCGTGCGAATTCTGATTTAGAAAAAATTATGGAAGACACTCAAAAATTAGTTCAACTTCTTTCTGATTTATTAGGTTCTACTCTTGAAATCCCTAAACAATGGCCTAAATTTAGGATTGATGACTTATTCAAAAAAAATTTAAATTTAGATTTAGAAAAGTTACAAGAACGCGATCAGTTCTATACCCAAGCAAAACATTTAAGCCCTTCAATTACCGTAAACGATGATTGGGATACTTTATTTTACAAACTGTTTATGGAAAAAATAGAGCCTTTTTTACTGGAACAAAAAGCTTGTTTTGTAACCCACTATCCTATTCAAATGGGTGCTCTAGCCACGCAGGAAAAAGTGCAAACAGCGGCTGGCGAAATTAAATTAAAACCCTATGTCGAAAGGATGGAAGCTTATTTGTATGGAGTCGAAATTTGCAATGGTTATTTTGAATTAAATGATGCCGCTATTTTACTCGATCGTTTTAACAAGACAAAATCCTTTCGGAAAGATCTGCAAACAGATAGCGGATTTGAAAAGGCAATGCAGTTTGGGCTGCCTACATGCTCTGGAAATGCCCTCGGTATTGATAGAGTCATTGCTACGTTGTTAGAGCTCAAAGAAATTTCTCTTCTGTTTCCAATTCCTTTTTTAAGTCAATTCCCTACTGACTCCGTTGCTTGGGAATAGAAAATGACAAAATTTTCACTCACATTTAAGGTTTTATATAAATTTTTCCTGTGTTTATGTTATAATAGATGTACCATATGTAGTTTTCACGAAAATGGATTATTATGAATGCACCTAACACATATCCAACAGTTTTTTCAAAAAGATTTCAAACCTTAGCCCGTTGGGTGGTTGTTATTGTTTTATGGCTTATTATTGGTTCTATTGCTATTGGCAAAGCAGGCATTTCTAATTTTATGGAACTTTTAAATGAAAAAGATGTGTTAAACCAAACTATTATGGAATTACAAATCCAAAACCAAAATTTAGAAGAACGTATTGCGAGTTTAAAAAGTTCGCCAGAAAAACAAGCTCGTTACCTTAAAGAAAATTTCGGTTATATTGAACAAGATGAATATATATTTCAATTTAACAATAAAAATCCATTTGAGCTTGGGACTAAAGAAAAAAAGAACGACAAAAACACTATAATCTCTGCTGAAGCACCTTAAAACTCATTTTAAAAATGAATAAGAGCCATTTACTTTTTAAACATTTGCATGGCTTTCATTCTTTGTTTGTCATGCTGAACGATTGGTTTTGGATAATTTAAGTTTGCTGAAAAAAGCCCCGTAAAGTATTTATGCGGTGCATGAATTTGTTTTGCATCACAATGGCTTAGCTCAGGACAATAAGTCTTTATAAACTGTCCTGTAGGATCAAATTTTAATGATTGCGCTTCTGGGTTAAAAACTCTAAAAAAAGGTTGCGCATCACATCCCGTGGAAGCACTCCATTGCCAACCACCATTATTAGCTGACATATCAAAATCTAGTAAATGCTCAGCAAAATAGGATTCACCTTTACGATAATCGACTAATAAATCTTTAGTTAAAAAAGAAGCCACTATCATCCGCAATCTATTGTGCATCCAGCCTGTTTGTTGAAAACATCGCATAGCAGCATCAACAACAGGAAATCCCGTTAATCCACTTTTCCAACATTCAAAATAATCAGCATTATTTTCCCATTTTAAATGCTCATATTCAGATTTAAAACAATTTTTTTCGACATGTGGAAAATGTGAAAGGATCATTTTATAAAATTCGCGCCAGATCAATTCACTTTTCCAAATATCAGCCCCTTTTGAGGGATGTTTACTCGCAAATAAAAAAGCTTCACGAATAGACAAGGTACCAAATCTTAAATGCATAGAAAGCATTGAAGTTCCATTTGCCGCAAAATAATCCCGACTGTTATCGTAATTATTAATTTTATTAGCAAATTTTTCTAATAAATGTAAAGCATAGGTGCGACCTGGATTGATTAAAAGATCTGTTGAGTTAAAATGAATACAATTTATATTCCAATGAAAATTAATATTTTTTATTTTATCTTTATTGATAAATTTACTGATCTGATAAGAATATGTCGTTAATGTTATATGTGAAAAACATTTTAACCACTCATTTTTATAAGGAGTAAAAACAACATACGGAGTTTTATTTGTCTTAAGAATTTCATTTTCCTCAAAAATAACCTGATCTTTAAATAACTTAAAATGAATTCCTATTTCACTTAACACTTTAGATATTTTTTGATCTCGCTCAATTGTTTTAGGCTCATAATCTTTATTAGTAAAAACACATTGAGCATTATAATTTTTAGCTAACTTGGGTAGTTCTTCTATAGGATTGCCATAAATTATCAGTAACGATTTACCATGACTCAGTAAAAATTCATTTAGTTCTAACAATGATTGGTAAATAAAATAAACTCTTCGATCATTTTTATTTTTTAATTTATCTAAAATATTAGTATCAAAAACAAATACAGGAATGACAGTTTCCGAATGACAACAAGCTTCAAACAAAGCTCTATTGTCTTCTAGTCTGATATCACGACGTAGCCATACTATAGCCGTTTTATAATTCATTTTTTCCTCTAAAAAAATAAAAACAATCGAAAGCTTATTTACGCTAAGTTTTAGCTTCTGGCAAATCACTTTGGAGTATGTTAAATAAACAACATTTTGGCAATCTTTCTGTGAAAGGAAAAGAATGAAGCATTTTGAATTAAATGAATTTGAAATTTATGAATTTCCTCCTCCTCTACCAACAAACAAAGCTATTTTTTTTGGCCATGCAAATGGGATTCCAGCGTTAACATATAAAACATTTTTAGAAAAAATTGCAAAAGAAATAAATTGCCATGTCTTTACATACGATATACGAGGATTTGGCAGAAGTAAGTTACCAACATTAACTCCCGATAAACAACACGTTTGGTTTTGGGATATATTAAGCCAAGATCACGCACAACTTTTTTTAGCTATAAAAGCAAAATTGCCACAAAATACAGAGTGGATTTTGTGTGGTCATAGTTTAGGAGCATGGCTTTCTATTCTAGCATTAAAATCGATACACGTAAAAAAACTAATATTAATGGATCCTCCTATTTTACCACCAAAAGTTATTATTCCCTGGACTTTTTTACATTTAATTAAGAAAACCCATCTTTCACCTATCAGCCGAAAAGTTAAAAAAAGAAAAACAACATTTCCTTCAACTGAACAAGCTTTTTCTGATTTAAAAAAAAGCAGTTTGATGAAGCATTGGCCAGATGAATGTGTCAAAGATTATATTGATGGTAGTTTTATCGAATCTCAAATTAAAAACAATATTCTATTACGACATGATCCTAATTGGGAAGGAAAAATTTTTGAAGAATATCCAATTGGAGCTTGGCGTGGGTTTATTGAAATTCCTAGGCATATGCGTAAAGAAATTGAACCTTACATATTGGTTGGTGAAAAAAGCGATACTTGTAATATGAATGCAGAATCATGGGTGAGACTCTTTTTTCCTAAATTAAAATGGATTAAAATTAACAATGGCAGTCATATGTTTCCGATAGAATTACAAGATATAACTGTCGCACATTTAAAACAAATTATTATATGATAATATAATAATGCCAATTAAGAGTTGAGAATGTGTATTTAGAAAAAGAACATGTACTTAAAAAGGCATGCAGAAAATCTTCCGAAAACATGGACAAGCAATCCCTTTGTTGAGCGGACTTTGGATGCCGTTTGAATACCACTAGA
>CAYSZE010000137.1:0-5672 GCA_964435255.1 uncultured Oligoflexia bacterium | reverse complement strand
ATAGTTACTAATATTAATTATATTCTTGAATTTTAATTCTGTATTTTGTTTTTTTGATAACTGTAATAGCTGAGATTTTTTTTCTGGTTGCATAAATAAAATACTGATTTCTAAATTTTTTGACTCTAAAGTTTCATTTATTTTTTCAATTATTTTAAATAAATTAATTGGGTTAAAATTTTCAGGGATAATCGAAATAATATTTTTATCTTTAATGCTGGTTTGATTTAGTCTTAAATAGAATTCATCAAGGATTAAGTTGCTTAAATCATTGTAGCTACTTAAGCATAAAGTGTCTGGAATAAATTTTATCAGTATTGAATAGGGTAAAAATAAAATAATTGGATTTAAATTTTGTAAATAATTATATTTTTTAATTTTATTAATGTTATTATCGCATTTAATTCCTGTATCAAAGTATTTTGAAAGTGCTGCAAAACTCGAAGGATTGCTTATATTACTTATGCTGATTTCTTTTTGTGTTATTCTGTTTTTTTTGATATGATTTTCTAATGCATTAAAATAGGAGTCGTTTGGAATATCATTTCTTATCCCAGACTCAAAAGGAAAAAGAGTGGTAAATAATGAACTGTAGTTTGCTGTTTTAAAATTTGATACTAAAGAAATCTCGCTGCTACTTAATTTGAAATTTTTTTCAAGATATTTATATTCATTTGTTGATTTTAAGCTAAATAAGTTCTCTTTCTGATTGTTTTCAATAATAAATAGAATGTTTGTTTTTTCTATATTTTCTTTACTTAGTACTCTGAATTTTTCAGTATTTTTCCAGTCGTAAATAAGGAATGAAACAACAGAAATAAGTAATACTATAATTCTAATTTTCTTTTTATAAATATTTTCATTGATGTTTATAAAAAAAATCATTAAGGAAATAATTAAAAATGCAATAAATGACATATTTATAAAGTCGGATATTTTGGTAATTATATAAGAAATATTATGACTTTTCCCAAAATAAAACCCTGTGAAATTTGTTGATAAAATAAAAAATAAAATTGTAATAATTGTAAAAAATCTTTGCACTTTAATCTGTGATTTAATAAGTAATATTCCAATGCAAAATCTAATTACTATTGTTGGAATTATAAGGGAAATAAAATTAATTAGTACAAGAATAAAAAAGTCATAAATATTTAGGCTAGGGATGTTAGAAATTTTTATGTCATGTGTAAAGTAACTTAGAAAGTTCTTTTCCCAAGAGTAATAGGTTATAAAATTTTTTATGCAGCAAAAAATAAAAAGAATTGTCGAAATAAAATAAAAAAAACTTTTGTCTAACAAGAATTTTGAAATATTTGAAACTGTTGTTTTTGAAAAGCTGTGTCTACTCATTTTATTCTCTATATATTAAATGATCCTCAACTTGATTCATAAAATCTTGAGCACTATTTTGTGAGAATAAAAGCTCTTCTTTAAGAGAATCAATATTAAAGTTTTCAGTTAAATTATTAAAATAGTTTAACCACTTATCTGTACCAAATATTAGATTTATTGGTAAGTCTGTATAATTATATTCATATCCAGGTTTTGCCCAAATAAACTCTTTTTTGTGATAAATATTACAATATGTTAAAAAACAAATGCCAAGATTAAATAAATTGATATTTGCAGGCTCTTCTATATGAAACTGTATACCATAACATATTTCACCATTGTGTTTATTAAATGTGGGACGAAAGTTGTGTGGACGAAATTTTATTGAATTTACTTTATTTGAATTATATAAGAATAATTCGCAGTTTGTCATTAGAAAATGTATGCACTCTTTATTATTTAACCAGGGCGCACCAACAAGTTGAAATGGTATTGTTGAGCCACGTCCTTCACTGACATTGGTCCCTTCTAAAGTGACAAATGCTGGGAACAAAAAAGCTGATTCCCAGCATGGAATATTCGGCGATGGCATAGCCCATTTCATACTTATTAAGTCACTAAATTCTTTAGTGCGTTTTAAATTATCAACAGTAATAACTTCATAATCTATAGATAATTTATCGCACTTAATAAAATAGTGACCAAGTTCACCCATTGTTAGTCCATGTCTCATTGGAATATCATACCATCCTACAAAACTATGCCATTTTGTTTCTAATCTATTGCCTTCAACAAAAAGCCAATCTTTATTTTGGTTTTTTAAACTTAAACCAATAGGATTGACTCTATCTAATACTACGACTTTTTTATTGAATTTTGCAGCAGCTCTTAAACAAGCTGCTAATGTAAGCATATATGTATAAACTCTACAACCAATATCTTGTAAGTCAACAATTAAGGTATCAACATTTGCAAGTTGGTTTTCCGTAGGTTCTCTCGTATTTGAGTATAGACTAAAGAGTGGAACTTTTTTCCCATCTGTAAAGGTATAATAATCGTCTGGAGTTTCACGCATGTTATCTTGTTCAGTTTGTGCGTAGCCGTGTTGCGGTCCAAAGACACAAGTAACCAAACTTGAGTTGCAATTTTTTGTGGCTGCGTAAATAATTTCAGTAGAAGGTTCAAAATAAGAGTTTACAGAAGTCTGATTTGCTACTATTCCAATTTTACCAAATTTAGATATTATATTACTATTATCTTTTATTTTATTAATACTTGGATTCATTTTTTCCTCACTAAATATAAGTATAATTTTCTCAATTTTTATTACGCTAGCGTCTTTTCATTGTCTTGTGCAATCATTGCCTATTTAAAGACCTCTTCTTCACACCGATTTCATATTTAGTCCTTATTTATGATGGCACAATAAAATTTAAAAATAAATTTTACCGCTACCGTAATAAGAATAAAAATCTTTTACGTTTAAAAGAAATAAGGAATATGGCAATCAGGATGATTGCTAACTCCACTGTGTGGAGAAAAAAGTTTCATGGAGGAAACAGAGTATGGGTTTGCGCATTCAGACCAATATGCAGTCTCTAAACTCACAACGGGTATTGAATCTTTCAACGATGGCTAACGATCTGTCTATGGAAAAATTAAGTTCAGGTTATCGCATTAATAGAGCCGCAGATGATGCTGCTGGATTAGCGATTAGTGAAAAAATTAAAGCTGACATTCGCGGTTTAAATATGGCAAAACGCAATGCGAATGATGGTATTTCTATGGTGCAAGTTGCAGAAGGTGGCATGAACGAAATTGGAAATATTTTAAATCGTTTACGCGAACTATCAGTGCAAGGCGCTTCAGATACTATAGGTAATAATGAACGTGATTTTATACATAAAGAATATGTTGCATTAAAAGATGAAATTGATCGGATAACAAACTCTACTGAATATAATGGTAGTTTGTTACTTATTGGTAAAAATGCATCGGACAAAATTCCTGACCCAAATATGTTAAACCGTGCGAATACACCTCCTTTTGAAGTGCAAGTTGGTAAAAATTGGTATGAAGGTGTTGATGCTATGGGAATTGACAATCCTTTTGGTAGAAACCCAGTTAACGTTATTCGTATTAAATTCGACCAAATTGACACCAGTACTGTGGGTTTAAATTTAGGTAGAGGAAATGATGATTCTGAAGGTTCTATTGGTGTCTATCAAGCCGATGAAAAAGATTCAACCATATCAAAAAATCGGGCACAACGATCTATTGCCAAAATAGACACGGCAATTAATACAATAGCTGGATTTAGAGCAGATTTAGGTGCAATTCAAAACCGTCTAAACTCTACAATTGCAAACCTTGCTATTCAAAGTGAAAACTTTTCTGCAGCGAATAGCCGTATTCGTGATACTGACTTTGCTGAAGAAACAACACGCTACACTCAAAGTAACATTCTTAAGCAAGCGGGTGTTGCTGTTCTTACACAAGCCAACCAGTCACCACAGTCCGCTTTACGTTTGTTAGGTTAATTTTAATATAATCTCTTTAATTAAATTATTAAAGAGATTATTTAAATTTTTTATTCTTAAAAAATTAGCAATTTAAAAATCCAATCTAAAGTCATTGAATTAAAAATGGAATCAGTTATAAATTCTTTTATAAGTAGAAATAGTATTTTAGTAGTAATTAATTTTAGAGGAATTTTTAATGGCTAAAGCTCCTGATTTTCAAATTACCGATTTATTTTCAAATAAATTTTTAGAATTGGCAAATATGGGCGGTGAGATCAGAAAAATTTATATGTTGGGACAAAATTTAAAACAAAAAAAACCTGAAATAGATCTAATTGATCTTTCTTTAGGTAATCCAGATTTAGAACCTCCAATTCAAATAAAAAATTTACTTATTCATTTATTAAATAGTAATGAAAAAGGAAGTCATAGATACATGGATTCAGCTGGTTTACCAGAAGTGCGAGAATTTTTAGCTGCTGAATTAACAAAATCTGAAAAAGTAAATATCACAAAAGAAAGTATTTTTTTAACAGTTGGGGCAGCAGGAGCAATACAAATTATTTTCAGAGCTTTTTTAGATAAAAATGATGAAGTGATTATTTTTAGTCCCTATTTTCCTGAATATATTCCTTATTCTGAGAATTATGGAGCAAAACCAATTATAGTAAAATGCGATGAATACCATCAACCTATAATTGAGGATTTTGAAAATAAAATAACTGATAAAACTAAAATAGTTGTCATTAATTCTCCAAATAATCCTACGGGAGTGGCTTATAAAAAAGAAAAGCTTATTGCAATTACCAATATACTAAATAAACATAAAGAAAAATTTGGTAGGCATATTCAATTAGTTTCTGATGAACCTTACGCACGTGTATTATTTAATCAAAAACATAATCACTCTATTTTAGAAATGTATGAAAATAGTTGGTTAATTCGATCGTTTTCCAAAGATCTCGGTCTTGCGGGTGAACGTATAGGTTACTTAGCTTGGTGCGATACTCCTGAGTTAAGACAAATGCAGAATGCGTTTAGACAATCATCGCGCGTTCTAGGTTTTGTCAGTGCTCCACGGTTAATGCAAAGACTTATACCCTTGGTATATAATACAAAAGTAGATATCGAAGCTTATCAAGAAAGAGTTGAAAGTTTTGTTTCGATCCTAAGGAATGGTGGGTATTCAGTACAAATGCCTGATGCTGGTTTTTTTGTGTTTCCAAAATGCCCAATAGCAAATGACAGAAGTTTTTGTGAAGATTTAGTAGAACTTGGGGTTCTTTGTGTACCAGGGTCGGGTTTTGGAGAACCTGGGTATTTTAGAGCGTCATTAACGCAAGATCGGAATTTAATTGAAATAGCCGCTCATAAAATGGTAAGCCTTATAAAGTCAAATAATTATATATAGTTAAAAAAAAATTAAAAAAGTGTTTCGAAAAATTTGACAACTCAAAGTGGCTTGTGTAGCTAAGTGTTCTCGCTGCTGAAGAAGTTCGAAAGGACTGTAAGTAGTGAAAGTTATTTGACAAGAGAAGAGAGCAGAAACAGAGTGCGGGAGCGTCGTATAACTCAACGCAAGACGAGAAGTACGAGGTTTCCTCAAAAAAAGAGAGAACCGTCAAGGTAGAGCAAAACTACCGTAATAAAAAAAAGAAACTCCAGAGATGGAGTGAGAAATAAGAGCTAAGAGTTTGATCCTGGCTCAGAACGAACGCTGGCGGCGTGCCTAACACATGCAAGTCGAACGGGTGTAGCAATACATCAGTGGCGCACGGGTGAGTAATGCATGGGAATCTGCCTTGTGGAGGGGGA
>CAYSZE010000136.1:0-4817 GCA_964435255.1 uncultured Oligoflexia bacterium | reverse complement strand
CTTTAAAATCATCTTGATAATCAAATACATAGAAAGGAATTCCAAGTTTATACGCAACCATTCTGGCATCAGCGACATCGTCTAAACTACAACACGTATCAAATTTGCTATTGGGGTCACAACTCGCTTCATTTTGAGAATAATCCCATAACTGCATGGTTACACCAATCACATCGTAACCTTGTTCCACTAATAATGCGGCAGCAACAGAACTATCGACTCCGCCAGACATTGCGACAAGTACTCTTTTTTTCATATTACATCTCAGAAGTTATCGAATGAATTTCGTAGTCACCATGCCCATGTTTGTGCAAAAACTCATTGGCTGCATTTTCTAATTCTATGTTTCTTAAAAAGCCACGCACATAAAAGGAAATACCTTCAAATTCATGCTTACTCCAATCTATTGGAACAAACACATTACGTTCTTCACTAAAATAATTTGCCCAATAAATGTCAAGATAATCAATCATTTTTAATACAATATCTTGCTCTTCTTCTTTTGCTGTTTCTTTAAGATAAATGCATTCAATAGGGTAACTTACATTATTATTTTTTTTGTTTAAAGCAATCTTAAGTTGGATTTGTTCTTTTGATGTTCCTATTTCCAAAATAAATTCTTCATCATCTAGATATAATGAATGCTTTTTGTTTAACAAAGATTGAATATTTAAAATTTCTTCTTCATTCCAAAGTGGTAAAACTCTTTGGTTATCAAGATAAGATAATTTTTGCATGTTTTTTTATTCCCTTATCAAATTGATATGCTGAATGTTCTTAATAAATAATTTTGCTAATTCCAATTCATTCAATGTCTCAAACGGTTTTTTAATTGGCGTTATTTTATTTGTCAAGGTACCTTTTTGCGCAATAAGTTCATTAAATTGTGGAATATTATCTAATAAACTTTCAATTACAATATAGGCTTCCACCGATAAAACAGATTCTAAACTAGCCAACCATTTTTTTACATCTGCATACCTACGTTTTTCTATCAATTTTTCAATAGATAATGAGATAAATGAATCGTCCAACATTTTAATATTTCTTACAGTCATAAATTTATTTTTAAATTTTGCATGAGTTGTATCAAGTAGCACTAATTCTTTACTTAAATCTTTTGCCAAAGAGTGAATTAAATTCCAGCCCAAATGAAAAACAAATTCAGGGCCAACTTCATTAATGAAAGCAACACTTGCCTCTAAGGCTGTTTCATTTTTTTCCCTCGCCAGAGAAAATTCAGTTTTATTTTCTAAAGCATATTGTAACCCAATATTTAAGGCTCCTCTTACAATTGCTAACGCATATCCTAATGATTGATTATCAATTTGACGAAGAAAAGCAGAAACAAAAACGTTTGAAATTTTTGCTACTCTTTCTTTTATAAATATTGCTTGGCTTTCATTTGTTTTTGCCAAAGACGAGAAGACTTCTTCTATAAGAAGCAAATTATGTTGCTTTTTGTTAGCACTTTTAAGTTCTACTTTTGATAAAATGCGATTACATAAAGCAATAATTTTTTCAGCTGATTCAGAAATAAAATCGTCATCTTCATAAAAATAGCTTGGATCAATATTTTCAGACCCTGTTATTTTTTTTACTTCATCTATTCCCATAGCCAGTTGGAGATAACGAATCCCTTCATCTGGCTCAAATGTACTCAAAAAATGGGTGAGTTGCTGCGTTATTTCAGGATCAATACTATGAGTCTCAGTTAAATGATTTTTGGGGTATTTTGCTAAGATCTCTTGTTTCTTTTTCTCTATTTCTCGCTCTAATGAAACAGATTTTTTTAATTCATTTAAAGTTTTAGGCACTAAAATAGCTTGTGCCTCTTCCTTAGAAACAAAACCCTGATCTGCTAATCTGGCTGCTTTCCACTTTAAGCCGTCCGTTAAAAATTCTTGTCTTATTAACATTGCAGCATGGGCAAAAACAGATGCTGCCATTCTTGGATTATATGAATACAAAGCATCGATAAATGGCTTTAATATTTCAAATGATTCAGCATCGTCTTCATTTATTCTTAAATAAAATTTATTGTCCGCCGTTTTTAGCCAATTTTCACGAACATCTTCAGAGATAATCCCAACACCTTCAGGTAATATTTCAAAAAATTTCGATAAAATAAGAACTATAGTTTCTTCTTCAAGTTCATAGAATCGTTTAGCCGCAAATTCTGAACCAATTTCTAACCAAACTTTCACCCAAGAAAGGGCTTTACTAAAGGAAATATCCCCAACGTTAAATTCTAAGTTTTGATCCCATATATCAAAATCAAGAATTTTTTGTAGTTGTTCGCCCCTCACCCATTCAATAACTTCTAATGAGTCTTCTAACCCATGAGAAATAAGGCTTCTATATAATAAATGTGCTGGCGCAACTTGCACGATAAAAGGCATAAGCGGCTGTGTAATTAACCAGTCTACATCTAACACTGCCGAAGCCAAGGGTTGCTCTTGTTCATCCCTTTTCCAAATAGAAGAAGGCTCCCTAGCCTCTGAGTTTTGCGCATGCGAGGAAGTGGTTAGTGTTTCCATATTTTCAGATAAATTTTTTGGCGTGCAAACCATGAACATTTTTTCCAGCTCCTTGACCTAAATACCTAGAAACAGGCAGTCTAATATTTAGAGTATTTAAATATAAAGTGGATATCACATCTTCATAAAAAAGGGACAGAAAGCCTAGGTATCAACTTCAAACATTCTGTGCCGTAGCATGTAATAATTGATTTAGGAAGGAGAAATTGTGGCCCAAGTCCATAATAGGGTCAAATATCAGATAAAAAAAGGAAATTCAACAAAAGAAATGCCTATCTGTTATGAGCAATATGTTACTTTTTGGGGGACAAGGGGTACAATACCCGTTCCCAATGAAAAAATGCTTAAATACGGGGGAAATACCTCGTGTGTTGAAGTTATATCCCTCTCAGAAAGCGATAATAAGGCTATTATAGTCGACGCAGGAACGGGTTTGATCAAATGCGCCGAAAATGCACTATTACGGGGAGACAGAGAGTTTCATCTTTTTTTAAGCCATATGCATTATGACCACCTTATAGGGCTAACAAAGTTTATCCCTTTTTTTAGAAATGACTGCAATATTCATATTTATGGCCAAGCTAAATATGGACTTTCGTTAAAGGATATTTTTCAGAAGTTTTTTGCCGCCCCCTTCTTTCCTGTAGAATTTTACCAATTACCAGCTCTAAATAAAATATTTTTTCACGAATTAAATAATATAAAATCTATACATATAAACGATATATTTGTTGAAATTCAGCCTTTAAATCACCCACAAGAAGCTCTAGCCTATAAAATTTGGGATTTTGATAAAAAAAGTTGTGTTGTTTATGCGTCAGATCATGAACATGGCAGTAACAAAGACTATGAATTAGAAAAATTTATTAAAAATGCAGACCTTCTTATTTATGACTCAACTTATTCAGATAGTAATTATAAAAATTACGTTGGTTGGGGACATTCAACTGCAAAAGCTGGTGCAAACATAGCAAAAAATGCGGAAGTCAAGTTCTATGCTATTTATCACCATGACCCTTCTAGCACAGATGAATATCTAGAAAATAAAATTTTAAAAGAAGCACAGTCTATTTTTGCCAATAGTTTTTTAGCCGCCGAATATCAAACCTTAAACATCAGTGAGTTACAAACGTTATTGACTGGCAAGTGATATTATGGGAGACAATAGGGATTGAGCTATATTACGCTTTTAGCAATATACCTAATTATTTAATTCTCTGGAATGATATCAAATGACATTTCAAAATAAAAACAACCGTTCATTTAAAACCGCTTATAAGCCAACACGCAGAGATCAGACTTTACTTCCTTCAGAAATCATTACAAATCCTTACCGCCCTCAATGGTTAAATTTATTACCTGCCCAGATGGACATTGTTTTTTTTGACTTAGAAACAACTGGTGGAAATCCATATAATAGCTCTATTATTGAAATTGGTGCTATTAAATATAAACAAGGTGTAGAAGTTGGGCGCTTTGAAACGCTAATTAATCCAAAAAGACATATTCCAAGTATTGTGCAAAAAATCACTAAAATTAACAATGATATGGTTGCAAAAGCTCCTACAATAAAAGAAGTCTTTGACGACTTTATAAAATTTATTGGTGATGCTATTTTGGTTGCACATGGCGCTCAAGGAGATATGGCTTATTTAACTTATCATATGCGAGAATTTAAAAACGAAGAATTTAAAAACTTTTTCTTTTGTACTCACCTATTGGTAACTAATATTTTAAATGAAATACCATCTAAAACATTGACTGGTGTTGCTGAATATTTCAAAATACCTGTATTAGAAGCACATACTGCTTTGGCTGACGCTGAAATGACAGCGCATATTTTTTGGAAAATTATCGAAGCATGTGAAAAAAATGGGTTTAAAACATGTGATGATATTCTTAAACTCCAATCAGATGCCGAAACAATCCGTAAATTAGGCCCAGGTATTAACCCAGCTATAGTTGAAAATGTTCCTTCAACTCCAGGAATACTTTTTGTTTTGAATTCTCACCATGAAATATCATATCTGACTGCCAGCGCAAATTTGCGCAAATCTTTGCAACAATTGACTGAAATTGGCCAAGATAGAGAAATGAATAAAATAATTGTTGATGCTTCTGGTTTTAAATTTGAAAGATGCTCAAGTCTACTTGAGTCTTTAATTCAAGAAAAAAAAGAATTAAAAAGAATTTCTTTATTTATTGACCCCAGAAAAAGTCAAAGTCGGAGTGAAAACTTCTTACAAATTTTTATTCCTGATGACATGTTGGAATTTT
>CAYSZE010000135.1:0-6053 GCA_964435255.1 uncultured Oligoflexia bacterium | reverse complement strand
GGCCTACCCGTGCCGCTCACCAAATCCCGCAGGGTCAACTTGCCTGCGAGATACAATTCAGCGCGCGTTTTACCGAGCGTCTGTGCCACAAATTCAGGGGATTGCCGCTTGAGGAAGTCGGCAAAGGTGGTTGTGCCAGCGATCGGGCCTTGGCTCGATGCGCGCTGACTTAGGTTGTTCGCTAGGTCATCCAGCGTGTTCGTGCCAAATATCGCGTCGAGCGACTTAGGGACGGGCGACATGACGCAGCGGCAATTCGCGTGAGCAGGCGGAAAGCGCAGCAACATGGTGGTCTTGCCCAGTTTCTCGCCTTCAAGGTTCCATGCCTGCCCGTCGAGCGCGCCGCAGGTCTTGCAAGTGTGGCTATCCAGCGTTGCCAGCCAGCGCACCCCGTCGATAAAGCGCCCGTTCTTCCGATAGACCGCCATGCGCGCGTTGTTCGCGGCTGACATGGTAGCTGTATGCACAAGCGCCCGTGCATGGCGGCGCGATACGTCCATCACGCCCGGTTCACCGCGACGGCCCACGATGCGCCCCACGATCTGCTCTTTCGTCTCGCCGTTGATGCGACCTTGCCGAACCTGCGCGGCGAAACGGAACGCGGTATCTTCCGATTGCTTGGCCCACCACGACTTAAGCGGCGAACCGTCAATCATCACCTCGCGCGACAGGCTGGCCAGCGTTTCCGCAGTCGGCAGGCTGATTGATCCCGCTAGACCGGCCTGCAACGCTTCAACGGTGCGCTCGGCAACGTGGACGGTCAGACCCTGCGCGTCGAACATACCGTAAATTGCCCCGTAGCGGGCCTGTATGGCGTCCTCTGCCTGCTTGATGAGGCTTTCCACCTCCCGCCTGCCCGACGCGCTTAAATCGGCGCTGTAGAGCAATTGGCGCAGTTCTTCGGTGAGCTGGCGCAGGACTTCATCGGCCCGCGCTTCCTCGTAGGCTGATACGCGCTGCAATTCGAGCGCGGTTCGCAGGATGGCGTCGGTGATGGCTTGTTCGGTCACACCATCACCGCCACGATCTTGCCCCGGTAGCGCTGGGCAATGTAGTCGCCGGTATCGGTCAGTCGCGGGTCGCCCTGTTCGTCCCAAGCGATTACATCTGCCCAGCCTTCGATCATGTCATAGGCCACAACGCCCCGCTTTAGATCGCCGTTGATGTAGACGCGGATTGACTGCGCATCGACGGGATTAGGAAAACCGTCGCGGCCATCGGTTGCTAGACGGGGCGGGGCTGCGGTCATGCTGCCAACTCTGCAATAGGTCGTTTGTTAAGCACTTCTCCACAGCGGCAAGTCGCAGTGTATCCGTTTATCCCGATGCTCACGGCAACAATGTCCTGTTTGCCGCAGGCAGGACAGTTGAGCGGGAAGTCATGGGTTAAAGCTTGCTGACCCGAATATTGCGGCTTTTCAGCCCATCCCGTCCGGTTCCATGCCGGATCATAGGTGCGGAACATCATGCCGCCACACTACCCGATGGCGCAGGCATAGCCACCCCCTGCGCATCCACCTGTTCCTGGTGCTGCTCAAAGGTCTTGTCGGCGCTGATAATGTCGGCGCTCTGCATATTGAGGAAGTAGTCCTCAAACGAGATTGCGCCAGACTGCCACGCGGCTAGCAGTTCGCGCATCTTTGCCGGGTCCATTCCGGTCGGCATGAACTCCCGGCTGATCTCGAACTTGACTTCGCCCGAAGCGCCTGCCCAATCGCGCATTACCTCAAGTGTCTTGGTCAGCACCTGCGACACGCCAATCACGATGGAGGCAAGGACGCTGTTTTCGCCCGTGCGCTTGATCTGTGTTGCGCCAAGGGTTTCCACCTGCGCCTTTTCGTCGGCCAGCATACGCGCGCCTAGGACAGCCATGCGCTGTTCAAGCGAGGCCAGCGCGTCTTTCATCGCGCCAAGCCCCTGCCCGCTGAATTCGATGTAGCTGCCCTTTGCGTCGGGGTGCGGCGAGGTGATTGCGGCGCTTGATCCGATGTAGAACCCGCCCTTGCCTTCCTCTTGCTGCACACCGGCTAGAAACAGCGTCGGCAGGCCGGTGAAATGCAGGCCGTGGCGATAGTCGGCGTTGACCTGGTAGTGCGCGATATTGGCGTCGATGAGGTCAATCAGCGGCGGTTCATCGCATTCCAGCGCCATGCCGTTCGTGCCGATGATGTAGAACGGGATAAACCCAAGCGCCCGCCCGTTCATCTGCGGATAGATCGGCCCTTCGACCAATTCGTCGCGGCCCTTGTCGTCAATGCGGAACACGCGCTGCCGGTATTGCCCGCGTTCGTCGAGGTCGAGCACCCGGTAGCGATCTTCCTCGTCGAATTCGAACTCCGACTTGGCAATCTCCGCTTCCTCTTTCAGCACCACCATTGCCAGCACGGTCGCGTTGCCGATGGTCGCGTATCGCCAGTTGATGATATGTTCCGGCCCATATTTCTTGAGCGTCGGACGCAGGCCAATCCGTTCGGCCATCGCCTGCGTGATCGCCGCGACATTCTCCGGCATCGGCGGATGATCCACCAGCAGGCCCATGCGCCCGTATTCCAGCACTTCCTCGCACACCTCCTTGGCGAAGGTGTAAAGCGAGGTGCCTGCAAGGTCGATGTTGTCCATGTAAGGCACAATCGCGGCGGGCACCTCGACTGTCGGGTCTTTGCGGAAAGCCATGCCCACCAAACCCGCAATCGTGCGCCAAGTTGCGTTGTAGAAGTCGGCCCGCGACAGCCGCGCCTTGTATGCGTCTGCCGTTTCGTCGGTCAGCTTCTTGAGGTAACGCTCGCCCGCCTTGTGCATCGCGCGCTGGCCATCGACCACATCGTCGCAGGTGCGCCAGACTTCGGCGTATTCGTCGTATTCCTTGTGCGTGGTGCGAACGCCGGACATAGGGCTAGATTCCTCCGAGGCGGATGGGGGCGATGGTGCGGGTTTGAATTGGGAACTCGTATTCGATGAAGTAGCGCACCGCCGTCCCGATGTGCTGGAACTCGCTTTCTTCCTCGATGAACGTGCTGCCCTTCTTGAGTTGACCCGTGGCCAGCGCTTTGTGTGTGTATGGCGCGGTTTTCGGATTGACGAATAGGGCGACCTCACCGGCGGCATTGCAGATTTTCGCCCTCACCGAGTTCTGGCCGTCCTTGATACTTTCCGTCGAAGGATGAACGCGGCGGCTATAGGTCCAGCCATGCGACCGCAAAACCGCCTCGATCTCGGTATAGTCCGATGCGTGGCCGTGCTTTTCGCCAGCGCGTCCAGACGGGTCGCCGTAGATCATAACCCGCTTGTTCTTGTGGTCCTTGTAGCGGTCCACGAACTCCATTGCGGATTGGCGGGCGACGGCGCTGGTTAGGATGATCTCTTCAAGGCAGTAGACCTTGCCCTCGCGGATCACGCCGACGCCAGACGACATGGGGGTATAGTTGAAGTCGTGATACCAGCACAGTTGCTCATGCGGCTGAATTGCCTCGCTTGTGTAGTTCGCGGGGCCATAATCCTCATAGATGGGGCCCGATGCCGTTTCAAAGCTGGCTTCGAATTCTTGCCGGAATTGGCGCGCAGACATGGCGCGGCGCATTTCCTCGATCACATCGGGCGGCAAAATCTCTGCCGACTTCCAGTGAAAGACCTTGAAGTTAGGATCGCCCGTCCGCTCGGCCCGGTCGCACAGTTCGTAGTAGTGGTTCAGGCCATCGGGGACACCTAGCAGCCATGCCCAGGCGCGATAATCCGGCTCTGTCGGATTGACTGTGTTGAGCGCAGGCAGGATGTTCGCTTCCCACGCGTCGGGCTTGATGTCCGCAAACTCATCAATGCCGCCACCCTTCCACGGGATGCCCTCGATGCGTTGCGGCTTGTCTAACCCGATAACATGGATTTCAGACCCGTTCGGAAAGAAGATGATGCGCTCACTTTCCGAAGGCCGCTTTTTGTGCAGCGCCGACAGCGAGAACGCCTTGAGGTCATCCCAAAATATCTTCTTGGCCTGATCGTGCGTCGGCGCAGCGGCAAAGTAGGCTCCTGGTGTGCGATTGGCCTGCTTGACTAGAAACCGCTTGAACCGCTCGGTCTTGCCGGATCGACGGCCAGCGGGGACAAGCGGAAAGCGCACTCCGCTAGGAACAGCCTTCACAAGCCCAAGCTGCACAGGATGATCCTTGAGCGGATACCAGCGCGCCAATTGCCGGTCGAGCGCGAGGTTGCCGGTCTGACTCATTGCGGCAGCGCCTCGATTAGCTTGGCCAGCGCGTCCACCAATTCTGCGCCGCCCTCACCTTCTGGCTTGTCGCGCCACTTTTCCGGCCTCCGGTTCTTGAGCCAGAAAATGCAGGCCGTGTCAGACGGCGGAACGTGTTCGACGTAATCGACCACAACAGGAACGCCATTGAACTGGAAAATCTTGACGGCATCGAAGGTGTAGCCTGTCGCCTTGCGATAAAGCGATTGCTCAACCTTATCGTCGGCGGGCTCCTTGCCGACCTTTAGGGACTCGCAAAATTCAGGGTGCGCCAGCTTCCATCGGTTGACTGTTGCCTCGCTCACCTCGAAGAAGTCGGCAACATCGCGGTCAGTCGCGCCAAGCGCGCACAGTTTCGCGGCCTGCTTCGCATACTCCTTTTTGTATGCGGAAGGCCGCCCGGTCCTCTTGGGCTGGTCATGGTCTGGCGCCATCCTCCCCGCCATATCAGCAACGCACCCCCTCAACAGTTGGCGTTAAGCGTATCCGCCGAACCCGCCCGACACCTGCCCGCCTGATCAACCCACGGCCCTCCAACCGCTGCACCACCCGGCAAACGTCCGCCACGGTCGCGAAGTCCAGTTCGCGCATGACCTGCAAATAGGACTGCGCGCGTCCTTCCTCGGCGATGCACTTGCGCACGTAGGCAAGCACCTGGACGCCCCTGAAGCCAAGTTCACGCGGCTGGCGACGATCCCAACCGTGGAACAACCAAAGCTGCCTTGGATCACGCTTCATCGCTCCACCTCCGACTAACGATCCCATACCGCCCCAAGCCAACGCGATGCACTTGCCGCTTGTGGTGCATGGGCGGCAGGACTGTGGTGACGGTATTGTCCACGATTGCCACGCGATGCCCTGTGGCGAGGCGAACGAACCTTGCCCCGAACGATGCCGCCAGTTGGATGGCCTTGGTCGAGAGCGCTGCCCTAGCCTCCGCTTCGGGGACGTTCGCAATGCGCTCCTGATAGCGTTCGATTGCGTGGCTTGAGACGCGGAGCATCAAACGGCCAGTGGCTTGCGCGTGGTGACAATCGTGCCGCCGTTCCTGACATATTCCAGCGGAATGTTGTGCCACTCGTATTTTCGGTGAGTTTCGCACCAAACAAGGCAAAGTTGGCAGCCGTCATCAAGTTCGTCCTGATCGTCGATCTCGAAGCAATTAAGCGTATGCTTTGCAGTCATAGCTAGTTCTCCTGCGGCTGATAGGAATTGCCGCCATCAACAAGGTTGAATCGGCTGCAACGAAAGTCATATGTTACGTGAACAGTATCGCGGCGACCGGGCAGGCCCATTCTGATCTTGTTGACCACGATCTTTGCCAAGTTATCGTCAAACTTGGGCCGGTGATATGTCAGGCCATAATCAGCTTTATTTGCCCAATTGGCTGAACCACTGATCTCATACAGTCCCGGCACACCCTTGAAGCCATGCGCAGGCTTGGCAGGGTGCGCGACAATCCAGAATGCAACGTCATGTTGCTTGGCGAAACGCTTGATCGCCCGCAGCGCGCGGGAAATGTATTCTGTTTCTGCTTCGTCGCGCCGCCGCTTGTGTTCGAGTTCGTTCCACGGATCGAGAACGATCATTTTCACGCCGTGCTGAATTACCGCAATGCGGCACAGGTCCAAAAACTTGTCGAGGTCCATTTCCATGTCCTCGTCCACCGCCTGCGAGATAATCAGCAGGCGTTCGGCCAGAATGTCATCCACATCGCTGGTGTCGATTTTGCCAAGTTCGTGATTGGCAATTCCCATCATCGAACAGCGCAGGCCATCGCGCAGGATCGGCTTAACGTCCGTCTCGAACGAGGCCAC
>CAYSZE010000134.1:0-4860 GCA_964435255.1 uncultured Oligoflexia bacterium | reverse complement strand
ATCAATCTTTTAATCAAGAAGCTTATAATGGTTTTCAGGCAGCATTAAAAACGTTGCCTATTTCAAAAGAAAGTAAAATAATAGAAGCAAAAGAAGAACAACACTTAAAGAATATTATTAGAACATTTGTTAAAAACAAGTGTGCTGTTATTTTTTCAGTCGGTATAAATAATGCTGATGCTATTAAACATTTAGCACCTACTTTTCCTGAACAGAAGTTCGTTGTTATTGATACTAAAGTAGATCACAAGAATGTACGCTCCATTGTTTTCCAAGATGAACAAGGAGCTTTTTTAATGGGTGCAATAGCTGCTATTAAATCAAAATCTGGTAAAATAGGAATGATTGGTGGAATGAATATTCCTCTTATCCAAAAATTTGAAATAGCTTATATAAATGGTGCGAAAAAAGTTAATCCTAAAATTCAGGTAATAACAGGTTATGTAGGTGTGACAGTTGAGGCTTGGAATAATCCAGCTAAAGCACAAGAAATTGCATTAAATCAATTTTCTCAAGGAGTCGACATCATTTTTCATGCCGCAGGTGGCTCAGGACTTGGGGTTTTCAATGCTGCAGAACAAGCCTCCAAGAAAAATATAAAAAAATATGCAATAGGTTGTGACTCTAACCAAAATAGTATTAAACCTGGAATTATATTAACAAGTTTAATTAAAAGCATAGACAAGTCAGTTGTTGATACAATAAAAAATGTTATCGACAATACTTTCACCTCAGGACTTTACACTTATAATATAAGCAATAATGGTGTTAATTGGGCATATGATAAATACAATAAAGATTTATTTACTGCAGAAGAAGTTAATAAAATTAACTTAATTAAGAAAGAAATTGCTGAAAAAAAATATGAATCAATAAACTAAGGGTTTGAAAATAAAATGATTTATAGAAACATAAATAAAAATTCTATCTTCTTTAAACTTTCAAAGTATGTTTGTTTAATTTCTTGTATTTCTTTAAATTCATTTGCTAATGAAATTAAAGAATTACCAAAAATCTGTCTCGTTCTAGATAAAGGTGGTAAAGACGATAAGTCATTTAATCAATTAGCTTATGAAGGATTTACCAAAGCACAAAAAGAACTAAACATTTCTAAAGAAAGTAAATATGTAACAGTTCGAGATGATGCAAATTCCATTAACTTTATTAGATCATTTTCTAGTGGAGAATGCGGACTCATAATAGCTATCGGATTTAATAATGCAGACAATGTAGGAAAAATAGCTAAAAAATATCCTAAACAAAAATATGTTTTAGTAGATTCTGTAATTGATGAGCCTAATATCCGATCTATTTCCTTTCAAGAACACGAAGGAAGTTTTGTCATTGGCGCTATTGCAGCTATGAAATCGAAAACAAATCAAATTGGTTTTATTGGCGGTATGGAAATTCCTCTAATTAAAAGATTTTTTTATGGTTTCGAAGCTGGTGCTAAATATGTAAATCCAAAAATCAAAGTAACAGAAACATTTGTTGGTATCACTTCCGCTGCTTGGAATAATCCAACAAAAGCTAAAGAATTAGGCTTATCTATGTACAACAAAGGAATAGATATAATTTTTGTTGCGGCTGGAGCTTCTTCTCTTGGAGTTTTTGATGCTGTTGAAGAGGCTAATAAAAAAACAACAAATAAATTTATCATTGGCGTTGATTCTAACCAGAATCATTTAGCTCCTGGACTTGTGTTAACAAGCATGGAAAAGAAAGTAGATATAAAAGTATTCCAAGCCATCCAAGATTTTGTTGAAAATAAACTTTCAACAGGTGTTATTCGTTATGGCTTTTCAGAGGGTGGTATTGACTGGTCATTTGATAATTATAATAAAAAATTATTTAAGGACACTGAAATTAAAGAAATTAATAAAATTAAAAAAGAAATAATTGAAAGGAAAATTATAGTCCCTGACTATTACAAAATAAAATAATAGATTTATTAATATTAACAATTTCACAACTTATTTAGAATGAAAAAAATGGAAATACTTAAAGAGAAAAAGATTGCAATAGAATTTAAAAATGTTACTAAGTCTTTTGGTAAAGTAATAGCCAATAATAATATAAGTTTTTCAGTTGAAAAAGGAACTATTCAAGCACTTATTGGAGAAAATGGCGCAGGAAAATCTACTGCCATGAAAATCCTATTTGGTTTGTATAATCAAGATAGTGGTGAAATTTTTGTTAATGGCAAACCACAGCACTGGCAATCTGCAAAAGATGCAATTAAAAATGGAATTGGCATGGTCCATCAACATTTCATGCTTGCAGAAACAGCAACTGGACTTGATAATATTATTTTAGGTGATGAAACTCATACTTTAAAAATTCCATTTTTACCAGCCCCATTCAATATAATTGATAGAAAAAAAGCAACAGCTAAAATAGAATTAATAGCACAAAAATACGGTTTAACAGTTCCATTAAATGTTAAAATTTCTCAATTACCAGTTGGTATGCAACAAAGAATTGAAATATTAAAGCTTTTATATAGAAATGCAGATATTTTAATTTTAGATGAACCCACAGCTGTATTAACTCCCCTTGAAGTTGATGAATTATTTGAAAATCTTAAAAAATTAAAAAACGAAGGCAAAACAATAATAATTGTTACCCATAAATTAAGAGAAGTCTTAAATTTTACTGATAATATTGTTGTTTTTCGTTCAGGACAAGTTGTTGGTGAACTAAAAACTGCAACTGCAACTGAAGAAAAAATTGCTGCTTTAATGGTGGGAAGAAATGTTAATTTAAGACCAGATATTCAAAATGGAAAAGTAACAAATAAAACTGTTTTAGAACTTAAAAATGTTACACTCAAAAATTTTTCTAACAAAGATTCTCAAAAAAATTTATTAAATAATATTAATATGGCTATTAAAGGCGGAGAAATAGTTGGCATAGCTGGGGTTGAAGGTAATGGCCAATCCGAATTACTTGATATAATTTTTCATCCGCAAAAATTCTTTGGTAAAAAGGTTTCTTCTCAACACCCTGCTTCTGGTAAAATTAATTTATTAAATAAAGATATTACCCATAAAAAAAGTTCGGAAATGCAAGACCTAATTGTTGGATTTATTCCTGAAGATCGCCATAAAAATGGACTGCTTCTCAATATGTCTGCAGAAGAAAATTATATTTTAGGAAGGCACTGGGAAAAGAATTTTTGTTTTGGCATTTTTCAAAAAATAAAAGAAATTCAAAAAAAAGTCCGAAATGAAATGGAAAAATTTGATGTCAGGCCCCGCAATTCAAAATTAAATGCCTCAGGTTTTTCTGGTGGAAATCAACAAAAAATAATCATAGCAAGAGAATTTGGTAAAGAACCAGAATTTATTGTTGCTGCTAATCCAACACGGGGCGTTGACATAGGGGCCATTGAATATATTCACAAACAAATTGTAGCTGAAAGAGACAAAGGCGTAGGTGTTCTATTGGTTTCTTCAGAATTAGATGAAATATTAACTTTATCAGACAGAATTTTTGTTATGTATAGCGGAGAAATAGCTGCTGAATTTAAAAGAAATGAAGCAAATGAACATATGATAGGACTTGCTATGTGTGGCGGTTTATTGAATGGAGAAAATAAGAAATGAATATTTTACGCCCCATTATAGCAACTATTATTGCCTTAATTATAGGACTTTTAGTTACAAGTTTTGCTGGTGAAAATCCTTTAAATGTTTTTTATATTTTTGCTAAATCGGGATTCGGAACTCCTTATGATTTTGGCATGACTTTAACATACAGTATGCCGCTCATTTTAACTGGACTTTCTGTAGCAATGGCTTTTAAAGCTAAAATGTTTAATATTGGAGCTGAAGGCCAATTGACCATTGGAGCACTTGCTGCAGCTTCAGTAGGCGCATTATTTCCAAATGTTCCACACTTTTTTGCAATTATTTTTGCTGGATTAAGCGCCGCTTTTTTTGGTGGATTATGGGGTGGAATTGCTGGTTATTTAAAAGCTAAAAGAGGCGCGCACGAAGTTATCACTACAATTATGTTAAATTTTATAGCTGCTGGAATTGCTAGTTATATAACTGTTTACATTTTAAAAGATACAAATTCACAAAATCCTCAAACCATACCAATCTCAAAAAATTATGTTTTAGAACCTTACCAATTTTTTGATGGCGCACCAGTTTCTGCTGCGATATTTCTTTCCATTTTTGTTGCTATTATTCTTTGGATTTTTTTATACAGAACTCCTTATGGTTACGAAATAAGATGTGTTGGTGAAAATGAATCTGCCGCATCTACAGCTGGAATTAGTATTTCAAAAACACAAATGAAAACAATGTTTATTGCTGGAGCGTTAGCGGGATTGGTCGGCGTTGGTGAAATATTAGGTCGTTCTGAATGTTTTAAACTTGATTTTTCTCCTGGTTATGGTTTTACAGGTATTGCAGTTGCCTTTCTTGCAAAAGGAAATCCTTTAGCCATTATTTTTTCTGGATTATTGTTTGGAGCTTTGCAAAAAGGTGCAAGTGATTTAGAAATTTTTACCCACAACGTGACTTCTGATCTTGCGCTTGTTTTACAAGCTCTGATTATTTTAGCAGTTTCAGCTGATGGGCTCTGGGAAACATTAAATTTTCAAAAAAGGCAAATTAGAAATGGAATGGATCAACCTCTTATCTTCAATTAGCGGCGCAACCATTCGCATGTCCGCACCATTAATTTTTGCTGCCTTAGGTGGTCTTTTTAGCGAAAGAAGTGGCATTATAAACATTGCTTTGGAAGGGAAAATGCTAGTAGGTGCTTTTACAGCAGCTGCAGTTACCGCCCTCACCCAATCACCTTTTCTAGGTTTCCTTTGCGGCGGACTTGCTGGTTTGGTTTTGT
>CAYSZE010000133.1:0-4042 GCA_964435255.1 uncultured Oligoflexia bacterium | reverse complement strand
GCTTTTGGAGTCGAAATATAATTATTTCGCCCTATTTTTTGCAAGCCATGTGTGTTTTGAAAGACTGCTAACGCAACAGCACCAAGCCTTCTTTCCAAACCATTGGTATAAGTCCCCCGAATAATACCATCTAAATCAATTTTTAATGTTTTTAGATACCCCGCTTCAAACCCATCTTGCGAGTGGAATGCAACTCCAGATTTAGCAGCTAAACTTGTAGAACCTTGGGTTCCAACAACGCCGTCTTCATCGATAGTAGGACCAAAATTAAATTGCAATTTTTGTGGTCTCGCACCATTTACAAATTGGACATCAAAGGCATCGGTTTTATTAATGTAGTCAATTTGTATTGGTGTTCCTGCTTTATTCTTAAAATTTAAAACAGGTTTCCCATCTTCATCAAATTCAACCACACCTTCTGCAATAACGGCAGGCAAAACTTTTCCTTTTTCATTTTTGGGAGGATCTTGGGATATTTCTTGCCCATCTACTGTTGCATACCAATGCCATTCATTTTTTGATGGATCAGTTGTCCTTGTATAATAAACAACAGCTTGCCGGCCATAGCCAAAATTATCAAAAATAGTAACGGCACTGGCAAAATTTGAAGTGTCTGCTGGCCGTGATAAATCGAAGTCATCTACAGGAGGCCGTTCTCTCACATCCAAATTGGTGACAAGGTTTACAATATTTGTTGCTTTTGGTGGGATAATATTTGTAATAATTTGTAAGTCAGTCATTTTAACAGAAAGACGATTGTTACTATCAGGATCTGGCATGTACCCTTGTACCCGAGCTCCCGTAGGATCTGTTAATTTCCCATCTTTATCAAAACGAAAACTTCCTTGTCTGGTATAAAACAAACCGTTAGATTCTTTGACTTCTGCCACATCACTTTTAACAACAAAAAAACCATCACCTTGCACACTTAAATCGGTTATTTGACCAGTGTTTGTAATGGCACCTTGATTGTACAGAGTTGTTATGTTCCGCAATCTTGCACCACGACCTAATTGTGAACGTTCATTTAAGGTAACAGCGAGCATATCCTCGAACTCAGCTCTATCTGTTTTAAATGATTTTGTATTTGCATTGGCAATATTATTTGCAACAACTGACATTCCATCTGCATTTGTTCCTAAACCTGAAACGGCACTAAATAAGGCATAATTAATTGGCATAGCAAAATTCCTTCAAGTAAATAAACACTACCGTTATGATCTTCCATTTATTGCATTGACTGTTGGAGGACCTCCATATTTTGGTGCGGCTTTTGGTTCTTGATAATTTTCAAATGTTTTTGGTTTTTGAACATTTGAATTATTATCTGGTTTAGTAGAACCTTCTTTACGGTCTGCTACTTTATTCTGATTTTTATATTCAGAGTATGTTAATTTAGGTTCAGCAAAAACATCATTGGGGTTTGTTTTTGGCTGTGATGTTTTAGTTTTTAAAGCTGGATTTTCATTTTCTAAGTTCTTTGTCTCAGAATTTTGTTGCAAATTATTCATATGATTTGCTTTAAAATCATCGTTATTTTTACTCGCTGTTGCATCAAACTTTGCTTCATCTACTATTTTTGCACTGGGCGCTGCTACTGCTAAATTTTCATTTCCCTCTGTTCCAAATTTTAAATTATCTTTTGCATTGGGAACATTGGAACCAACGGGAACATTATTTTGTTGATTGGCTATTAATTGATTTTTTTGTGGTTTTGTTCCTGGAGCAGTCACTTGAGTTTCAGGATTACGAATGGCAATAATTTTTGCAGGATCCGCTGAACCAACATCGGTATCTAATTTACCTCCTGACAGAATATCGGTTATACCTTCAACTTTAGCGATATACGACATTTTAGCTGTCATTGGTTTACCATCTTCATTTGAAGCTAAAATATTAAAGGTATAATTCCCATTTGGTAATTTAACTCCTTTATCGTTCGTACCATCCCAAGTAATTTTATTTACACCTGGTTGCAATGCGCCCATTGGAATACTTTTAATAACTTTAGAATGCTCATCTCTAATTTCTGCAATTACATTAGCGGCTGCAGAAGGTAACTCAAATTTAGCTAAATTAGCTTTTCCATCTCCAGATAATTTGATATTGTTACCTTGAATTTCAATATCTTTACCTAAATATTGCGATAGTTTTTCAGCTTTTGCATCATTTTGCATTTTCTTCATTTCAGTTAATACTTTATTCACACCCATTAATTGTTCAACTGTATTAAATTGCGCCATTTGTGAAGCCATCTCATAGTGTTCCATGGGCTTGCTTGGATCTTGGTATTTTAATTGTGTCACTAATAGGTTAAGATAATCGTCTCTTTCTAGTTTATTTTTAGCTAAGTCCTGTTTTTTTCCAGTAACTTTTTCTAACTGTTTGCGAAAGTCACGATCATTTTTAGTTTCACCTAATCTAAAATCACCACCAGCTTCATTCTTTTCTTTTTCTATTTCAGCTTGTCTGGCTAAATTAGATTCATAAATCATGTTTTCAAAATTAGGTGCATCATCACCTTTTTCCATTTTTAGACCAGTTGACTTAGGGGCTTCTGGCGCTTTTTCTGGTATTTTTGCTACCCCTCTACTTTCTCCGATATACATAATTTACTCCATAAAATCCTTCTTAATAAACTATTAGCATTTTTAAACATTCACTTTAATAGATCCATTTGCACCACGTTGAATATTTGTTATGGAATTTTTTTCCATATTGTTAATTAAATTATTCTTCTTATTTAAAAAATTATTGTTTAATCTTACGCCGTTACTTTCATCTGTAAATACATTATAATTATTTCCACCATTGTTCATAAAAGAGTTCGAAAAATTTCCTGAAAACATATTTTGATTTAAATTTTGCTGATAAGCCGATTCCTGATTAGAATTATGACTATTATTTCCTTGTTGCTGTGAAAAATTTTGGTTATTCATTGCTCCCAAAGTATTATGCACAGCTTTACTGTCAACAGCAGTTACTTTAAAATCAGTTAATGCAATGTTTTGACTATCTAGAGATTTTTTTAAGGTATCGGAATTTTTTTCTAAGATATTTTTTAGGTCATTATCTGATGCTTTAATTTCCATTGAAACACTATTATTTTTTTTCATTTGTATATTCAGCTCTATATTCCCTAATTTGTCATCTTGAATTTGAACTTTTGCCGTCCCTCCACCACGCGACTGTAATTGCGATGCAAGATCTATTGCTCTTCTTGTGGCAGACGAAACTAAAGGATTAGAAAAGTCAGACGAATTTTTTTCAGATACGATTATTGGTGTATTTATTTGCGAAGTCATAGATCGTTCAAAAACAATAGGTTTTTCTTCTGATTTTATATTTTCTTTGCTTTGTTTTGATTCCCCTGTATTTTGCTCAGATTCTGTAAAAGAAGATAAAAAATCCTCCTTATCCGCTTTATTTTGAGCAAAATCGTTTTTCTGTTTGTCAAAAATCGGGGTTATTGTTTCTAATTTATTAATTTTATTATCAATAATTTTTGCACTGTTTATATTTTCAGTTCCTGGTATTAAATTACTTTTTATATCAAATGCATTTATTTTATGAGTGTTTTTAAAATTTAAGTCGTCAATTTTAGTATTTTCATTTTTAATGTTATCAAATTTGGTATTCTCAATTTTAGTATTAGAGAAATTCTTATCACTTATTGTTACAATTGAAGCAGGCACATTTTCATTTTTAGGAAATATGTCACTAGAAAATACGCTATCTTCTAAAGGTAGAACAAAAGAAACTTTTTGTTGCTTAAAATTCTCGTTTAAGGAATTTTTAGAAAGTAGATTATCAAGCTTATTTAAACTAAAGTTATCCTTTGTATTTATTGGTTCATTTTTTATAGTTACCTCATTATAATTATTTGCAGGTATTAACCAGTTTTCATTCTTATCTATACCAGATAATGAAGCTAAATTTTGTGGATTTAATTTTTCATTTTTATTTATAGAATTACCAACAAGCTCAATCTTATTCCCATCTATATTGTAAAAAGAACTTTTACGATCGTCATTAACAATAG
>CAYSZE010000132.1:0-10227 GCA_964435255.1 uncultured Oligoflexia bacterium | reverse complement strand
TTAGCGGTTAAATTAAGTAAAATATGTAATGATTTAAGATTGTTATCCAGTGGTCCCCGCTGTGGATTTGGTGATATCAATTTACCACCAATGCAACCAGGATCTAGTATTATGCCTGGAAAGGTAAATCCTGTGATTCCTGAAGTCGTCAACCAAATAGCTTTTCAAGTGATAGGCAATGATCTGACTGTGACAATGGCTTCTGAAGGCGGCCAATTGCAATTAAATGCGTTTGAACCTGTCATGGTGTTTAATATTTTTCAAAGTGTAAATATGTTAAGCCGTGGTATGCGTACTTTAACACGTCTCTGTGTGAAAGGAATAACTGCAAATAAAGAAGCTTGCAGAAGAGCAGTGGAACATAGCATTGGTTTAGTCACAGCATTGAATCCTTTAATTGGTTATGAAAATTCAACATTGATAGCAAAAGAAGCTCTTGAATCGGGAGAAAGTGTCTTTAATTTAGTTTTGAAACATAAACTTTTAACCAAAGAACAACTTGAAGATGCCTTAAAACCAGAAAATATGTTGAGCTCTCGCTAAAGAAAATTAGCAGCTAACCGAAAATCCTTAGAATCTTTTCAAAAATGCTAAGGAATTTTGTGCATGGTTGTGGAAAAAGATTTCGAAGTGATCTTTGAAAATGGCATAGCGACTCTTAAAGGTCATTTGGTAGATTCAACTGAATTTACACAATTTGAAGAGATCTTTGTAAAATCCCAAGAAATCAGTTTTGATTCTTTGCATTCTATTAGTTGGCTTGGGATGCAAAGATTGTACGACGTTTTCCTAAAATTAGAAAATTCTATTAAGTTAACTAATATACCGCCTCATATCTATAGAATTCTTTTGTTACTTCCTAACTTTGGGAAAAAAATTGGGATTAAAAGTTTTCAGGTAGAATTTTTTGATGATCATAATAGAATTTCAACGCAATATATTACTTTAGAGAAATTGAGTCAGTTGGGAATTAAACAAGGTTGTTTTGCAAAATTGCAAACAGGGCAAATGATTAGCGGCTCATTACATCATTTATGTCGACCCTATTTTCAAGATTATTTGAAACCACACAAGAATTATTTTTCAAAATGGTGTGTTGATAATCAAGAGTTTTGCACTTTTCTTTATGAATATGTTTGTTTTACAAAATTAGTTCTTGAAATTTGTTCATTAGCACAAGATTCCACCTCTATATTAATTGAAAAAAGTTTACAAAATATTTGTGCTAAGGTTTCTAATTTAGAGTTTTCAATAAAAAATATTATTCCAAATTTTTCTGAATATAAGTCACGTTATCTAATGTCTCTTTTACCACATATTCATGAAATTTCAAAATCAGTTGTTGTTGCCATTAATTTAAGTAGCACCACTTTTGAAGCAGTCGTTCAGACTTTTGAAGCATTATTTATGCGGGATAATGTAAAAGAAAATGAAGTTTTTCAACAGTTTGAATCTTTTATGAATTTTACGGAACAATTAGATCCTATTGCAAAAAATTTAGAAGATGTTGGTGTAGAATTAGGTGGACATGTTTTAAAATTTGGTGATTTTGGGAATTTACATCAAGCATATATGACTTTTAATGGGAATGATCTTCCAGAAAAAACAATTATATCCCTAAGACGCAAATTAAAATATGATCAATATGTAAAATTAACGTGGTTTGATACCTTTGAAGAAATAAAAGATGATTTTCGTTTAATTGATTCTGAATTGAGTAAATGCATAGTCGCCTTACAGGGGTTTGATCTGGTAAGACAAGTTTTAGAACATCGGATTACTGAAATAAAAATTTTTAGAGAGTATTTAAATTTAGTAAGAAATAAACAAATGCCTTGGCAGGAACTAAAAGAAAAAATTACTATGCAAATTGTTGATAGACTTGTGACGGATCAAGAAAAATTTAGTTTCTCTTTTTTCTTTCCTGACTCGACAATAACTAAAAAAACTTCTAAACTTGATAACAGTGGTCCCCTCTTTTTTTAATAGTATATGGCTGTAAATGTCAGATAATAAATTTGCATATAAATATTTTGTTGCAATCATATATACTTGTGTTTTATTTTTAGATCGCATGGATGTCACTATTGTGAATATAGCTATGCCAACTTTTGCCAAAGTGTTTCAAGTTTCTATTACAGAAACAGAATGGATATCAACAGGTTTTTTATTATCACTGGCAATTGTTATTCCAATTAGTGGATGGTTAGGTGATAAATTTGGTTATAAAAAAATCTTTATTTTTGCAACTGCAATATTTACAATTGGGTCTTTATTATGTGCATGTGCTTGGAGTTTAAAGGCTCTTGTTACTTTTAGAATAATTAAAGGATTAGGGGGCGGTATATTGGTTCCAGTTGGTATGTCTATGACTTACCGCGCTTTTCCGACCTCAGAATATTCAAAAGCCGCCAGTTACACATTGATGCCAACGTTAGTGGCACCAGCAGTTGCACCTACATTAGGAGGTTTGGTATTAGAACACTTTAGTTGGCGATGGCTTTTTATTTTTAATTTACCCATCTGTTTACTAGCATTAATTATGTCATTTATTTATTTAAAAGAAGATAAAACAGCAAGTACACCTAATTTAGATTGGTTTGGATTTATTTTATCTGCCTTGGGTTTGGCAACGTTACTTTATACTTTTTCTCGAGTAGGTCATTTTGGTCTGTATGATGAATGGGTTTGGGTCGGTTTTCTAATTTCAGTTTTTGCAATGGCGATATTTATATTTTGGGAAACGTACAACCCGTATCCTTTAATTGATTTAAAGTTTTTTAAAGTTCCTTTATTTGTGCAAGTTAACCTTATTCAGTTGTGCTTACAAATCACCCATTTTGGGTCTATTTTTATTATTGCACTTTTTTTACAAGTAGGTATAGGCATGACACCCTTACAAAGTGGATTGGTCATGTGTACACAACCTATAGGATCTATCATGGTTTTACCTCTTGCGCCAAAAGTGTTCAGCCGCTTTGGACCTAAATATCCCGTTTTGTTTGGGCTTATTGGTTTGTCACTAATGACTTATTTTATTATATTTATCAAGTCGCCAAGCGATGCACTTTTTGCTGCTGTATTGCTTTGGTTTAGAGGTGTCGTTTTAGGTTTTATCAATTCACCTATTCAAGCTTCGGTTTTATTTGATATTGATAAATCTGATACGGGCAGAGCGAGTGCGGTATTTAATGCAGGCAGGCAAATAGCAATTAGTTTAGGAGTGGCACTGTCAGCATTAGTGTTAGCAAGCGGATTTCGTGAATTTGCTATCAGTTCTGATAAAGTAACGTTAAACAATCAAGCTTTAGTAGTTTTTGAGAGAGTTTTTCTTTTGCTATCTAGTATTTCTGCTATAGGTGTGTTGTTGGCATTGACTATTAACAATAACCGTATTTTACAAAAATTAAAGAAAAAAAATAGCTAAAAGTTGTGAAAAATTGATTAAGAATCAAAACCGTTTAGCAAAGTAAAAAGCTTAATTTTTTAGCAACTTGTGTCAATCATTTTTTTGTGTATGGTTTTTTTTAATATAATGTGTTCTAATACATTTGTATATCTTAGAAAGATAAATTGGAATGCGTTGCTCTGCATGAAAGAATGTTCTCTTTTTTCAGTGTGAGGATTAACAGTGGACGTTATATTACGTGAAATGAATAAATTTGATTCCATTAAATGTAAAGAATTAACCATTCAATTAGGCTATCCTGAACAATTAATAGATTTTGATAAGAGATTTTCTTTAATTAATAAATTGCCACATCATCATCTTGTTGTAGCCGAAACACTTGTTGATAAAAACGTGATAGCTTGGATGCATTTAGAAATTCGATATCTTTTGTTTTCAACATTTAGAGTCGAAATTTCAGCAATCATTGTCGATGAAAAATTTAGAGGCAATGGCATTGGCAAAAGGCTTTTAAATTATGCTGAAAATTGGACTAAAAATTGTGGGTTTAAAGAAGTGTTTCTTTATACACAAACAAATATTGAAGATATGAATAATTTTTATATGAAAAATGGATATTTGTATGCTAAAGAATTAAAAATGTTCATAAAATCTTTAGACAAAAATAATTCTATAAATGAATTAAAAATGCCAATTGATCCACCAAAAATAGATTTAAATGCAGAACAAATTAAGAATTAGTTGTTTCTTTAAAGTTTTCTTTAAAAAAGATTGTACAATGACGAAGTTTGGCAAGGATATTTGGATCTCTTAATTCATTTATGTCATTACAAATTAAAATTTCTTCATACAGGTTTTCTAAGAATCTTATATTTGCTAATAAATCATGTTGTATTTTAGCTTGCTTTGTAGTCATTTTATTTTTAGCTGTTTTCATTTCAACCCCAACGATTGTGCATCCAAAAATATTCTTCAGGATTTAAACGAATCATTTGTTCTACATGAGCATTTATGCGTAGCGTATTTTCAGTGACATTTTCTTGAAAAGTCTTATCTTTGTCTTGCAACATTACAAATTCTGGGAAAAAAAAGATTTCGTGCGTATTTATATTTACACGGCGGATAATTACGGAAAAAACTGGTGCGTTTTTTCGCAGCCATAATTTGGCTAAACTATTATTAGTCGATGCATTTTTACCGAAAAAAGGCAAAATTTCACCACGTGGTCTTTTTTGATCAACGATAAAGCCTATAATTTCATTATTATTTAAAGCATTAAATATTTGGGTTGTAGTAGATTGATTGCCATTTCTTGAAATTAAATGAAAACCAACCGCTGTGCGCATGTCCTCAAACCATTTAGCTACGTTGCCTTTACCAATAGGTTTAACCACTACATGAATTGCTGTATATAATTTTGCACAGATATGACACAAATATTCCCAATTTCCCATATGAATACAAATGCCGTAAACTCCTTGTTTTTTTTCCAAAAGTTGTGCAAGAACTTCGGGATTCTTAATAATATAATTTGTTTTTTTAAATAATTTATTTGCTGCTAGTAATTCTATCGCTGTACGCATAAAATTTATAGTCGAAATTCTGCCAATTTTTATTTTTTCATGCAGACTTTTTTCGTTACCAAAGGCGATATCTAGGTTTTTTAAAATAACTTTTCTTCTAATGCGTAAGATATCAAATGATAGAATTCCAAGAAAACTTGCCATAATATAAATACCACGGTGGCCAATCAAATTTAGACAAAAAGAAACGAAATCTAATATAAACTTTAATAACATGCTGATCCTCAGAACAATGATTTCAAAAAATCATCATACTTTAACCATTATTTATTATGAAGTCTATACTTCATCAACAAGGGGGTGTTCTAAGAAATGGTTTTCGACTTCCATTTTTGTAAAGAATTTTTCATTACAGACCGTGCATCTGTATTGAGCATTTTCACGGGAAAACGGTTTTTGATTGGGTTTTCTATATAAAACTGGCTTTTCTTCTTCCTTTGGTGCTTGGCGGATGTCCGCTTCATGATCCATGGGATCACCTGTAGTTGCTGTTTCTTCCGTTGGGGGTTCAACAGCAGGTTCAGCTTGCGCTTGCATGACCTCTGGTTCAGAAGATTCTAAATGCAGACTCTCGGAATTGTTAGTATTATCAATCTCTTCATCTTGTTCTATCTGTGGGGGCGGTGACGTTACCAAGCGCAAAGGGCTACGGTAAGCGGCTACATTTTTGGGAATTGAAGAACCTAAGGTTCCTTGCCTCGATGTGAGTTTGTCACGTTTGCTTTTTTCTGCTTTTTCAGCCAAGGCAGAAAAGAGAGTATGAAAATGATCTCCCAGGACTTTTGGAAAATGGCTTGCTTGGAGATCTCGGATCACACATAAAGCTGTATCTTCTTGATTTGTATAGGTTTTACCGCAAAGTAGACAAAGGTAAGTTTGGGTATTATTACTTGTGGCAATAACGGGAAGAGAATTGATATTTAAAGCATTACTGGTTAAGCATTTCCATGCGTCGTTTGCATTTGTGTAGCGTCTGCCACATAACCCACAAACGTAACAACCAGGACCTTTCATAACCCTGCATAATCTTTGCATAGGTGACAATTGTCCAGACGGAGCTTTTAAAAATGATTGAATGTTTTTTGGAATTCCCATAGTATCTTTCAACGAATAAAAAGGTTTTAACACCAAGTTATATATTTACATATATCGGAAAATTGTTAAAAAACTAAATATTGCTATAACCCAAGAACTCATATAGGAGTTATTAGAACCCTTCATAATAGGGAGTGTTTTAGGAAGGAAAACATAATGCCAATTCTCACTGTAAAAACAGATAAAAAAAATATTAATGTTGAGTTAGGAGCTTCAATCATTGATGTTTGTGAAAATGAAGAAACTAGTATTCTATTTGGCTGTCGTGATGGCGCCTGTGGGGCGTGTATGATTAGAGTTGTCGAGAATCCTAATCATCTTAGCAAAATGGAAGAACTTGAAAAAGATTTTTTAGAAACCATGGCCGCAAGGGAAGACGAAAGACTTGCCTGTCAGTGTAAAGTTCTTGGTGATGTTACTATAGAAGTCTCAGAATAATTGTTTATCAACCCCCAAAAAATGGAAAATACAATGAGTGGACAACAAAAAGTTGTGTTTGAAAAATTTCATGGTGCTGGAAATGATTTTATTTTTATAGCAAGTGATTATCTTTCCAACCTGACAAATATTATCCAGTTAAAAGAATTTGTGAAAAATATTTGTCATAGAAATAAACATATTGGGGCTGATGGTGTTGTCTTTACAAACGTAACAGGTGAAGACACGTCTCTTGAAATTAAAATATTAATAGTGAATTCTGATGGCAGTATACCAGAAACATGTGGGAATGCCTTGCGTTGTTTAGGGTTAAAACTGTTATTAGATCAGCATTGGTCAGGGCACGGGCGTGTACCTGTTTCACGGTTTATTCCTTCATGGCTACGTTCACAAAATGATTTAATAAATGAAGAAAAATTTATATTAAATAATGAAATATTTGCGTTTCTTTTAGCTGCGAAACAAAATAATATTAAATATCAAACAGAAGTTGAAGTCGCTATGGGGCTTGAGCAAATTGTTAAAGAAACAACTTTAAATATAAATCCGTATAAAAAGTTTGCAAAAGTCTCTCCATTTATAAATCCTGTTTTTGTCCAACTTGCTAATCCGCATTGGGTTTTTTATTCGGAAATATTTGGTAATTTTACTAAAAAAGATTTTATTGAATTTGGTGAATATGCGCAAAATTCTTTAAGAAATTTTGTTTCTGATTATTCTGTTCCAAAGGCAAATATAGGAATGATCTGGCAATCTGATAGCAACCAGCATTTTCATTTAGTTGTTTATGAACGTGGAGCGGGATTAACAGAATGTTGTGGTTCTGGAGGGGTTGCTGCCAGAGTAGCTCTTGAATTTTATGGCAAAGTTGAAACGACAATGCAAAATGTTCATTTTATAATGCCTGGTGGTGATATTTATATAACCGAACCACATCTTCTTGAGAATGCAAATAAACAAAGAGTTTTAATTGGGCCAGCTGCATATATTTGCGCTGGGCAGTTTATCAGTTAACTTTTCTTTTCTTGAGCAACTATATAAAATTCTTTTGTTCTATAGTTATCCTGTGGATTATTAAAAGCTGGACCTTGTACATAGTTTTTAATAAGTCTATTTACTGTTCCTGAATAGATAGGCGCAACTGGAAAATCGTCCATAGCTATTTTGCTGGCTTCAAGTAAAAGTTCTTTTCTTTTTTGAGCGTTTATTTCTTTTTCAGCTTGTAACAATAAAGCTTCATATTTTTTATTTTTGTATCCTGTTATATTTTGCACATTGTCACTTTGTAGCAAACCTAAAAAATTTTGGGCGTCATTATAATCAGCACTCCAAAGTCTTATAGTGACTTCAAAATTCTTATTCGTTAAATTGGCTAAATGTACTTTCCATTCTTCACTATATAGTTCTGTTTTAACTCCTAAAATTTTATTCCAAATAGCAGCTATGGCAGTCGAATATTTTTTATCAGTTTCGTTGGTTGCATATGTAAATTTTATTTTTGCTGGATTTTCTTTTGAAAAACCAGCTTCAGAATACAATTTTTTTGCTTTTTCTATCACTTCTTTTTCTGTTAATTTTGCCCATGTTGGGACATATTGAGTATAATTTAAAATACCATACGGCGGAAGATCAAAAATAGGTCTTTCATTTCTGCCCATTACATATTTTGTAAAATATTCTCTGTTAATGACTAAGGTCAAAGCTTCTCTTAATTTAGGGTTATTTAATGGAGATTTATTTAAATTAAAATTTAAGTAACCAACATTTAAACTTTCAATTGTTTTCATTTCTTTTGGAAATTTTATTTTTAAATTTTGAAACATTCCAGGAGGAATACCATAAGTCCAGTCTATTTGCCCAGATTCAAACATTCTTAGTGATGATGTTTTATCTTGAATAACAAAATTATTTACTTTTTTAATGATTGTATTTTTACTGTCCCAATAAAACTCATTTTTTTCTAAAGAAGTTTTTTCACCCACTTTCCAATAAGTTAATTTATAGGCTCCGTTACTTACCATTTTATTTGGTTGTGTCCAACCTGTTTGAAACTTTTCAATGAGATCTTTTCTTAAAGGTACAAAACTAGCTCCTGTTAGTAAGCTCAAAAAATATCCAGCAGGGGCTTCTAAAGTAATTTCTAATGTATGTGGATCAATTGCTTTTACGCCAAGAGAATTAGGACTTAACTTTCCTTCAATAATGTTTCTTGCATTTTTAATGACATTGGCTAAATAAGCCATTTCTGCAGCAGTTTTAGGATCAACTAATCTTTGAAAACTATAAACAAAATCTTGGGCTGTTAATTTAGCACCATCTGACCATTTAGCTTCTTTTCTTAAATAAAAAGTATATTTTAATGCATCTTTGCTGATATTCCAATGGGTTGCAGAGCCAGGGATAATTTTTCCATTTGCATCATCAAGAACTAAGCCTTCAAATAAGTCAAAAATAATATTAGCTCCTAAATTATCACTGCAGTGAGAAGGATCTAACGATGAAGGTTCATTCGAATTGTCTTTATTTAATATTTGATTAGGAGCTAATTTTGTGCCAGGAGGGACAATTGCTGCTTGTAAATTTATTTGATAAACAGATGCTACAATGAATATTGATATAAATTTTCCAAATTTTTCGAGCATAAATATTACCCTCCAAAAATAAAACTAAAGCAATTTCTATTTATTTTTTAATGTTGTAGGGTAAGAAAGTCAAGAAAATGTGTACTTATTTATGTATTAAAGACATGAATTCATTTCGGGAAGCAAGAGAATCGCGAAATTGCCCGTGCATGGCACTGGTGATCATTAATGAGTTTTGTTTTTTAACGCCTCTGACACACATGCAACTGTGTCGCCCTTCAAATACAACAGCCACACCTTGCGGTTTTAAGAATTTATTAATTGCATTTGCGACTTGTTGTGTAAGTCTTTCTTGCACTTGTAACCGTTGTGCATAAACTTCAACAATGCGTGCTAATTTTGATAACCCTACGATTCTGCCATTACTTGGAATATAAGCTATATGGGCTTTGCCTGAAAAACTTAATAAATGATGCTCGCATAAAGAATGATATTCTATATCTTTCACTAAGACCATTTCGTCGGATTCAGACTCAAATGTCGTCGATAAAATTTCTTCAGGTTTCATAGCATAACCTTCAGTCATTTCGAGCAAAGCACGACAGAAACGATCAGGGGTTTCGAGTAACCCTTCACGTTTTGGATCTTCACCAATATATTGCAGTAAAGTACGGACAGCTTCAGTTGCTTTTTCCGCACTGATATTGTTAGCGTTTACTGCTTTTTTAAAAAATGGGCTCATTCTCACTCCTTAAAGTTTTTTTAAAACTATTTTGGCATCTTTAGGGTCTTTTTCCTTATAGAGGATGACGCTTCTTCCAATCCTTCCTATAACATGGGATGAATTGTTTAGTACATTTTCTAGTTCAATTTGTTCTGTTTTCTTAGTTGATGCATCTGTATTTCCTGGCAACTGAATTTTAATGAGTTCATGTTTTTCAAGAGCTGATTGAATTTCTTTGAATACATTTTCAGAAAATCCTTGGGAACCAATTTGGACAACGGGCTTTAAATGGTGGGCTAAGCTTTTTAACTTAGCTTTTTGCTCACTAGTAAGTTTTTCAGTAAAATTATGGGCTTTTTTGTCATTAGCCATTGGGAAGAGCTCCTCGTAGTAGTA
>CAYSZE010000131.1:0-3444 GCA_964435255.1 uncultured Oligoflexia bacterium | reverse complement strand
CTATAAATGAAGAAGCTTCGAAACAAACTTTATCAACAAATCATTTGCGTCAAGCTTTAAAAGCTTTTAAAATAAACGAAAAGACCTTTTTAAAAGAAATTGCAGATGTCTTATTAATGCAAGCGGCTTATGCTGATGAGTTCATAAGACAAATATCTGAGGTTTTAGGAAAAGAAGCTGTGCAAAAATCTATATTACACACTCAAAATTTCATGGATGAATTGGCAGAAAAAATAAGAAGTCTCATTCCTGCAGATGTTGCTCCTAGTAAAGAAGATAAAAAACAGTTAAAAGCTAAAAATAAAAACAAATTTAAAATTGTAGAGTAAAATAAATATGGCAGATACTGAAAATAAATGTGAAAAGTATAATAAAATTGATCTTTGGGACACAAAAAATATTTTAGACACTATTTTAGAGTCACAGCTTAATGCCGTAGCCGCTGTTAAAGCCATTTTAGAAGAAATGGAGCAAGCAGTAAGCAAAGCAGTTCCTTTATTAGAAGCAGGCGGACGTTTGATTTTTGCTGGTGCTGGGACTTCTGGCCGTTTAGCTGCGCAAGAATGCGCCGAACTTTACCCCACTTTTTCCTGGCCCAAAAACAAAGCTCTATTTTTACTTGCTGGTGGTACCAAAGCGTTTACAGAAGCAGTAGAAAATGCAGAAGATAATATCACCCAAGGCGAACAAGATGCTTCTAAATTAAAACCTACAGCAAAAGATATTTTTATCTGTACAGCCGCAAGTGGCAGAACCCCATATACCCTTGGGGTTCTACGTGTTGGAAATATTGCAGGAGCTTTGACCATAGGCATTTCCTCTGTGGCACATTCTCCATTATTAAATGAAGCTAAAATAAAATTACATGCAAATACTGGCGCAGAGGTTATTGCTGGCTCAACCCGTATGAAAGCAGGAACTGCCCAAAAGACCATTTTAAACATGTTGACCACGACCATTATGATTCGCTTAAATAGAACTTATGATTCTTTTATGATTGATTTAGTGGCTACAAATGAAAAACTGAATAAGCGTGCTATTAAAATTGTTTCTGGTTTATGTGAAGTCACAGCCGAAACGGCTGAAGAAGCATTAAAAATATGCAAAGGCCAAGTAAAACTCGCTTGCGCCTACCTAAAATTTAAAGACCTCAAAACTGCTACAGAAGTTTTAAAAGAATATAACGGCAATTTGCGTAAATGTCTTGAAATAAAAGATAAATAAATCACTCCCCCTTTTTTTTTGCTTTTCATATTGAGTATTTTCTAATAATTGGAAACTTATTTTAAATAGTCTTCAATTTTTTAAACTTTATGATATGCCTATTATTGACTCTTTTTGGGGAGATATACAAATGCGGGAACACTCTTTATTCGATTTACTTGTTTTATCATTAGGAAATGCAGCTCTTGTCGGGCTTGGCATAGTTCCCGAGCCAGGAACGAATGTCCATAATAAAGATCTCGAAGCTGCAAAATATAATATTGAACTTTTAGAAACTTTGCAGAAAAAAACCAAAGGTAATTTATCCCAAGCAGAAGATGAAATGCTCGCTAGCTTACTTTATGACCTAAGATTAAAGTATGTTGAAGCTAAGAAGTAACCATGGTATCCTTTCTGAGTGTCATTGATGAAAAAAATGATACGCTTATTTTGCGCAACTCTTGCGGGCTGAAAGTCACCGCTGCCTTTCAGCCCGCTGGTTAGTTTATTAACTTATTCTTCCTTTAGTGGAAAAGGAGGAGTTCACTGTTTGTGAACTAAAACTTGTTTGAAGGCATTTTGCCTGTAGATCTTAGCGAATCGAACTTTATGATCAAGAAAATTGGTACAAAGATCGATTTGTTTCTTTTTTTATCCAAATTTTAAAAGGTAACTATTATGTCAGTTGAATCAAACACTCCAATTCCTATTACTTCCATAGGGCATGAAAGACTTAAAGAAGAATTAAAACGCTTAAAAACTATAGATCGTCCAAAAGTTATTTCTGAAATTGCGGAAGCAAGAGCACTAGGTGATCTTTCTGAGAATGCAGAATATCATGCTGCAAGAGAAAAACAGGGGTTCATTGAAGGCCGTATTATGGAACTTGAAGATAAACTTGGCCGAGTTCAAGTCATTCAAATAGGTAAAGGCAAAACAGATCGTGTCGTCTTTGGTGCTTTGGTTTCATTAGTAGATGTCAGTGATGACTCTAAAGGTGAAGAAAAATGTTATCGTATTGTGGGCGATTTAGAAGCTGATATAAAAAATAATGCTATTTCTATATCAAGCCCTTTAGCAAAATCACTAATTAACAAAACGATCGGCGATATAGTGACTGTAAATTTACCACGCGGTGAAAAATATTATGAAGTAAAAGACATTCAGTTTACTGAATAATTTTAATTTCCTTTAGGTAACACGGAATTTATTGCTTGATTAAAGTCACCAATTTGAATTGTCAATCCCAGCGCTACAAAATAACTTTCATTTTCAAGTTCAATTGTATTTAAATATGTATTGGATGAGCTATTATTCAATGACACAAGAGTTTGTTTTCGCCACCCCCCTTGCACTGTGATAGCTTTATTTTTAGTAACAAAATAATCTACGCCAGCAAACAGCGAATACATATCAGGGACTGGTGAGATGAGTTTTTCTTTACCTGAATCTGTGATTAATTTCATTTCAGGATACCAAGTTGCTCCATATTCAATTCCTGTTAAAAGACGAAAATGTTGTCCTATATTTGCAACTAATCCACCTAATAATGTTGGAAACAAAAAACCATAGCCTTGTTTTAATTTACCGTAAGGTTCAACCTCAGCAATCACCCCAGCCGTTGTGCCGATAAAGAAACCAAAGAAAGATATAATATTAATATGATATGCATATCTTAAATACAGAGCCGCATTTGAACCCGTATTTGAAAAAGGCGAAATAGCATCTTGATTTGTTGCATATGAATTTTGCTTAAAGGACCAAGTAGAGAGCTCACCTGAAGCTAATATCGATAAGTTATGTCCTGAGCGAAAAACGGGGATATAACCAAAATCATCGACAACTTTTTCTTGAGCAAAAAGTACATTCATAAAAAAAACAGATTGTGTTATTGTAAAAAAGTAGATGATCATTTTACTACAAGGAATCATCAGAACATGTCGTTTTCTTTTCAAAAAAATATGACCGCTCTCTTTATTTTTATCATAAGTTGTTTGTTGATTCGGTTTTCTAATCATTCGTTGACAATTTCCTTTATTGGCAGTTTAACTGCCCTTATTATCTGTTTTATTTTAACTTTTTTGCTAAAATATCATCTCACAATCTTTCATTTTTTTGCTTATCATCTTTTATCTTTAGCTCTTATACTTATCATGCCACTACCTGAAATAATCATCTTTGCTCTTATATGTTTGATGCTAAGAGAAAACATACTACTGACAAAACAAAAAGCAGAAAAAG
>CAYSZE010000130.1:0-5960 GCA_964435255.1 uncultured Oligoflexia bacterium | reverse complement strand
TTGGCCTTGCGCAGAAACCAGCCCTTGATCGTTGCGCGCTACGCCGCCGGTAAACGTTAAATTCTTTTCCGCCAGCACTTCCCCAGCGCTGTTACTTAAAGAACTGCCTGGCGTTAACGTGACTGTGACCTCTTGCCCATGTATTTTTCCGCTTTTGTTTTCGACATTTCCTGCTTGAAGGTGCGCATTGCCGCTGGCTAGTATGTTTCCTTCAAAATTATTGATATCCTTTGCCTGTATTGTTAAAACTTCACTTGCTATATAACCCTTAGAATTTTCAATATCATTAGTTATCAAATTAACTAATTTATTTCCTAAAATTTCCCCTGAAATATTATTAATATTTTTTGTTGAAACCAACTCGAGATCTTCGCTCGCTTTTATATTTCCTAAATAATTATTCACCTCTCTAGTTTGCAAATAAATATTTTTTTCCGCAAATATTTCTCCCGTTTCATTATTTAAAAATCCATTTTCTCTTAAATTTATTGTTTGTGAATTTGCTAATAATTTACCTAAAATATTATGAATAGAAAGCGCATTTATTTTTAAATTATTTTTTGCATTCAATTCACCTTCATTGTTAATTATGTTAGCAGAAACAATATCTAAATTTCCCCCGCTTTTTATTTTTCCTTTTGAATTATCAATATCAGCAGATAAAATCTGCATTGATTTACCAGATTGAATGGCACCGCCTAAATTATTAAACTTTGTCCCTTGAAAATCTAAGCTCATATCACCGTTGGAGGTAATTTTTCCTCCATCATTACCAGCTAATTCAACTTTAAGTTTTAAATAATCGTCAGCAAATATTTCACCTTTATCATTAAATAATTTACCATTATTTTCCAGATCAACAATTAAATTTTTTGCTTTTACTTCCCCGCCTGTATTGTATAGACTATTCGCATTTATATTTAGGTTACTTCCAGAATTAATTTTACCATCTAAGTTATTTATGCTACCTGAAGTTATATTTAAGTCATGGCCAGTTATTAATGTTCCTGAAGAATTGTTAAAATTTTTATTAATTAAACTTAAATCATTTAAAACCTGAATAGTACCAGAATTTATCAGTGTATCAGATTTTATTTCAGCGATGTTATTTACAACAATTTCACCTTTGTTATTATCAACTAAAACCGCATTAATATTTGCATTATTTTTTGATGAAATATTTCCATGATTGTTATTTAGAATATTCGTTGATATATTTATATTATTTTTTGCCGAAATACTACCATCATTATTAATAAGATCATTCTCTTTTGTATTAATAGATAAATTCTCTCCTGAATTTATCTTTCCTTTCTTATTTTGCAAATGACCACTATTAATAACCAATTCACTTTCCGCTAAAATTTCCCCATGTGTATTGTTTAAATTTGTATTTTGCGTATCAATATTAACATAACTTGCAAATATTTTACCTGAATTATTATTAAGCTCTAATGAAACTATATCTACTGATTTATTTCCGCTTATCTCACCCAATAAATTGTACAATTCACCATTTTTTAAGTTAACTAAAACATCACCATTATTTGCGAATATTTTACCTTTACTGTTATTTAAAAAATATGCATCAACAGATAATTTATTATTTGCACTTACAATTCCATTAGTATTGTTTAAATTGGAAGCACTCAGTAAAGCACTCCCATTGGTTAAAATATTTCCAAATTCATTATTTATAAAATTATTTTCTGCATTTATATTAATATTATTATTGGATATTATTTTTCCATATTTATTATCTATAAAACCACCTATAATGTTAATATCACGGGAAGCATTTATAGCACCTAAATTATTTTTAATTGAGGCATTAATTTGGACATCTTCGCTTTTTAATTCGCCTACATTATTGATAAAATTTTGAGCTGTTAATTTACTTTGTTCTTTAGCTAATATTTTACCTGCAGTATTATTAATATCCGCACCTTGAGAACTTATTGATAAACTCCCTCCAGATTGGACAATACCAGAATAGTTATTAAAATTATTACCATTTGTATCTATATTTATATTGTTATCTGATAAAATTTCTCCATAGGTATTATTAATATTAGCAGCATTTAATTTTAGACCATTTTGAATAATAATTTTTCCAGATTGATTATCAAGATCTTTATTATTTATATTTAAATTAGCGTTTTTCGTAGAAATAAGACCTTCACTATTACTTAAACCATCTGAATTTATATTTAAATTATTTTCACTAATTATTCTTCCTTGGTTATGCATTAATTTTGATGAAACATTTATATTTAATTCATTTTGAGCAACAATTTCACTTAAAATATTACTTAAAGATTTAGAAACAATATTTAAACTATTCCCAGAAATTAATTTAGAATTATTTCTAATCTCAAAATTATTGCTATTTATATTTAAATCAACTGATGTAGTTAATTTTGTATTGTCACTTTGTAAATTATTTGTTTCAATATTTATATTTTTAGATACCAGTCTATTACTATTTAAAAATGCGTTATCAGCTTTTATATAAATATCATTTAACGCTTCATATTTTCCATTACTATCATTGATAGTCTTTGAAGAAAGGGCAATATCTCCTTTACTAGACACCAATCCCTTATTTTCAGAAGTATCTTTAATACTTAAATTTAATGACCCTGCATTTTCTTGTAATATTTCACCCGTATTTAATAAATTTAATGATTCTATATTTACTAAACCCTTTGAATAAGCTATCCCTTCATTCTCTATTTTTTGCTCAGATTTTATATTTAAATTATTTTCAGAAATTAATTTTCCAGATAATGAAACATTGCCCGATGTAACAATATCTAAATTATTTTTTGTTGAAATATCTTTTAGATTAATATCACCATTCGCTTTTAAAACAAGATCACCTTCTAAAGAAGATATACGACCTTCGCTGTTAACTCCCAACCCTTTGTCTGTAGCCACAATATACATTTGTTTAGCATGCATACCTCCCATTGCTTTAATGTCTAATGCAAAACCATTTGCACTTCCTTTACCTGCAGCAGAGGATGTGCTTAAAGATTTATAATTGACTTTATTAGTACCAAGTACAGCATTTAATTTATTAGCCCAAACCTCACCACTGACAGTCATTGACTTTGCAATTAAATCGAGTTGTTGGATATTTGTTACATTTAGTCCTCTGCCCCCAATAATAAGTTGCCCATTTAAAGTCTGAAAAGACTCTAACAATCCATCATGACTAAATTCTGGTCTACCAACAACTAAACTTGCTCTCCCTGTATTTATAAATCCACAACCATCGCAGGTAATACCATTCGGATTTGCAATAATAACATCTGCTAGTCTACCAGCAACTTCTATGGTTCCGCTTAATAATGAAGGATTTGTAGACATGACTTCATTTAAAATGACAGTGGCTGCATTTTGTCCCAATTGCGGATTGGCAGCGATCCAACCAGCAAGCTGTGACTGCACATCTTGATTGCTATTATTTAAAATGGCTCCATTGTTATTCACATTAAAATTTTCATATTGATTATGAGAAATCCCAGAGTTACTTGGAGGGGCAATATGCACAACAGGTACGCCATTATTTGCAGCATCAAGTATAGGTTTATGTCCCGAAGGGGCGTTTTGAAATGCTTCAATTTGTGCATAAACTAATGAAGATTGACAAGCATAATAAGCAGCTATTAAAACAGATGAAAAAATTCTTTTTAAATTTAAGACAGGTATTGAATGTTTGCATTTTTGACATTTAATTAAAGCAAATGAATTACTTTTAGAAATATAATTATGACTATGCCTAGTGATATTTTTTTTACACATAACAAAATCCTTTTTGTTAATATATTTATTTATTTTTTAAAAATTACTTGATAATGTTAAATATAAGTTCCAAATTGTAGATTTAAATTTTTCTGGTTTATAAATGGGAGCACCAACTGCTATGTCATAGTGAAATTTAGTTATTTTTCCTTGAATGCCAGCAACCGCACCCGATAACATTTTACCTGGAAGGTAAATATCGCTTTTACCCCATACCTGCCCAAAATCAGCACCAACATAAGAAATTAAGGACATCCATTCAGGTAAAAATTTAAAAGGAATATAAATATCATTTTTAATTGAATAGCCACTTTCTGCTATTAATATATTTTCACCATCAAAACCCCTCACAGAGTATCTATTTCCAATGGCAAATTGATCGGCAGAGGTCGTTTTATTTTGAGTATATTGAAATCTTGTGACTGAAGATAATTGCACAGGATAATTCCATGGCAAAATAAGTTGCTGATAAGCAAAGGAAGATAGCCATATTTTAGGTCTTAAAGTCATTCCATCTGTGTTATTCTGCATTTCATCGGGTTGCGCATTAAACCAACCCGTACCTTCTCTATAACCCAGACTAAAATCAAAACTCGCTCTAGCGATTAACTTTTTTAAATTAAAACCAGTTTCTGTATTTGTTACTTTTCTATTTTGTTTAATGATTTCAACATCGCCAATATAACTTTTACTTATTCTATGGGAGACATTAAAATATATTCCTAATTTATACGAAGTGCCACGTAAAACATTATAATCCCATTTAAAATCAGATTTATTACTATTACCACGCGCTAATATTTTTGCAGTTGTGAGTGTGATAGTTTGTGCATAACGACTATAGGTATTGCTAAATGAAAAATTGTTAAATTTATAAGGGATAGAATAGTGAGCTGTAAAACTTTGAGAATGATTTTCTTCATATATATTTTCTGCATTACTAATTGCACTAAAGCTAAATAAATCATTTACTCCTAAGACATTATCAAAAGCAAAAAATGCAGAAATTTGTGATTTTCCCATTGCTTTACTACCCGAATTGTCTAAAGTAATTCCTAAGCGAAAGCGTTGAAAAAAAGAAATATCTTCACGAACGATATAAATAATACTTGTATTATATTCTTTTCCTGGCTCAATTTGTGTTGTTACTTTTTGACTAGGAAGTCTGCGCATTTGTTCAATGCCTTGTTCCAAACTCCGGATATTAAGAACATCACCGACTCCAATGGGGAAAGCATTTTTCCAATCCCCCCAGTTATTGTCTTCTTCTTTTAAAGGATCATCTTTTTTGATCATTTTTATTTCTGAAATTTTTCCTACATGAACATTAAAAATAATTTTACCTTGACTGATATTTTGTTCGGCAAGAGAGACTCTACTGGTGACAAACCCTTCTTCAATAAGTTCTGTATTTAAAATATTTAAAACTTTTTGTAATCCTTTAATGCCTAAGCATTTGTTTAAAATAAATTTAACGTCGTCTTTAAGCCAAGGAAAATAATTTTCATTATCACCCAAAAATTCAACTGCATTAATTTTAAAACATGTTTCTTCAAACGGCAGCTCTCTTGAAAGATCAAGATCTTTTTCGGGTGACAGCACGTCTTCTTTTTTTTCTATTTCTTTTTGCAGTTCTTTATCTTTTTCTTCTTGTCTTCTTAGACCTTCATCAATGACTTGTTCGGGAGTGTTAGGTAAACTTTGTCCCAAAGCCATGAAAGTTGAAAAAATGCTCTTTATTATGACAAGAATGACCAGTTTTTTTTTCATAATAAAATTAACAAAATATATGTTCATTGATAAAAACGCTTTCTAAGCTGTAAGGTAAGATATATAAAATTTTCTTTATTGATTTATAATAATTTTGCAATATTTCAAATAAAATTTATAAAATTTATTTTTATACACAAATTTTATTATAATTAGACTGTTACTTATTCGTTTTATAGATATTATTTCAAAATATCATGAACTAAAAAAATAATAAAAAATACATACTGTTGTAAGAATATTTTTTTAATTTATTTTTTTGGTAATCTAAGAAAAATTACGAATCACAACAATTACAAATAAATACTTAAAAGGATATCTTTTTACTTAAAAACAAATAATTGTAACTTAACAATCACCCACTGGCTTCTTTAATAGCA
>CAYSZE010000129.1:0-7399 GCA_964435255.1 uncultured Oligoflexia bacterium | reverse complement strand
ACCTTTATAAACACCGTTGCTGCCTTCCGACTCTGGCGGATTCATTAAAAAGATACTAAGGGCTAGCAACCACCTCTCATGGCTGCTTTCAATTTATGATAATAAATTGAATGGTGGCGGAGAGAGAGGGATTCGAACCCTCGTTACGGTTTTAGCGTAAACACGATTTCCAATCGTGCTCCTTCAGCCACTCGGACACCTCTCCACTCGGAACTCATTCCGTACATGACAGTTTGCAAAAAGGCAAGTATCAATAGCGGAAAAAAATAAAGTTCTTGACCTAAATTAAAAATTGCACTATGAGCTAGCTTCCGACTCGTGTGAGCCGTGTTTATGGCGTGGTAGCGCTTACCTAAAAACAGTGTCCTTTCTTTTCTACATGAAAAAAGAAGGGCAAAAAGCGTATAAGGAAACTGATTATGAGCAATAAAAACTATGCAGTAGTTAAGATCATGGGACGTCAAATTAAAGTGGCTGAAGGTGAAAAAATCAAGGCTAACTTTATTGATGTAGAAGTTGGTACTAAAATACCATTTTCTGAAGTTTTAATGGTAAATAAGGGTGGTCAACTTAAAGTTGGTGAACCTCTTGTTAGCGGAGCCAAGGTAACAGCAACTGTTGTTGCGCATGGGCGTGAAAGCAAAATCCTTGTTTTTAAATACCTTCGTAAAAATAAGTCAAAGAAAATGCATGGCCACCGCCAAGACTTCACTACTTTGTCTATCACAAGTATTGAAGGTTAACATTATCTAACTTAATGAAATATTTAGGTATTTTTCTTCTAACAAACCTTCTAGGTCTTCCTAGGAGAACTAAACTAAGGAATATAAACAATGGCAAGTAAGAAAGCTGGTGGTTCAACCAAAAATGGTCGTGATAGCAACCCTAAATATCGTGGTGTAAAAGCTTACGGTGGTGAATCTGTTCGTGCGGGTAATATTATAGTGCGTCAGGTTGGGGCAAAAATTCATCCTGGTGTAAACGTAGGTATGGGTAAAGACTTTACTTTATTTGCACGCATCGATGGAGAAGTAAAATTTGAACATATTTCTCGCGAACGTCAATGTGTAAGCGTTTATCCACTAGACGCAAAAGCTTAAAAAGATCCTCATAGTAAAAAAAATTCTAATCTTTTTTGCCAAAAGCCAAGGTGCGTTTATAGTCTGTATGCGCATCTTGGCTTTTGTCATGTCAGCCTTTCTTTATGTAAGTAAGTTATTAAAAATATTAGCTTTTTTATATAAGTAGAGGCATAAAAAATAGCAATTTTTATGCTCACTTCAATTTTTTATTATTCTAATATCTATGGTGGCAAAATTATGAAGTTTATTGATACAGCTGAAATTAAAGTGAAAGCAGGAGATGGGGGGCTTGGTATGTCCCATTTCCGTAGAGAAAAATATGTGCCAGCGGGTGGACCCGATGGCGGTAATGGGGGAAATGGTGGTGATGTTTACCTTGAAGCAAGTGAAGGTTTATCCACCCTTCTCGACTTTAGATACCAACGTTACTATGAAGCTGAAACAGGAGGCAAAGGCGGTACCAATAACAGACAAGGTAGAAGTGGTGAAAATTTAATTTTAAAGGTTCCTTGCGGCACTGTTGCTTATGAAATTGAATCTGGTGAATTGCTTGGTGAGGTTTTATACGAAGGGCATCGGTTGCTAGTCGCAAAAGGTGGTAAAGGCGGCATTGGCAATACTTTATTCGTCAATTCTAGAAACCAAGCTCCTACCAAAACCATACCACCAGTTATTGGTGAAAATCGCAGTATTCGTCTTGAACTTAAAATGATAGCAGATGTTGGTATTATCGGGAGTCCAAATGCTGGAAAAAGCACTTTAATCACTGTTATTTCTGCGGCAAGGCCAAAAGTTGCTGATTACCCTTTTACAACTTTGGTTCCTACCTTAGGAGTTGTGAGCCACAAAGAAGCGAATCCATTTGTGGTTGCCGATGTGCCAGGATTGATTCCTGGGGCGAGCCAAGGAAAAGGATTAGGACATGATTTTTTACGTCATATAGAAAGAACTTGTGTACTTATCCACCTAATTGATGGTAGTCAAGAAACGTCCGAAGCGATGATTTCAGATTTCGATGGCATTCTTGAGGAACTCGCTTTATACGATAAAGCATTACTCCAACGCCCTAGAATTACGGTGATCTCGAAGGTTGATTCCTTAGCTGGAGAAGAAATTGGAGAAAATGCGAATCTCGAAGCACTTAATGGATTTAAAAATTACTTAAAATTAAAGAAAACACCTTTTTTTGAAATCAGTTCAGCCTTTAGAATTGGAATTAATGAAGTTCTAGATAAATTGATAGAAGTATTAGGTGGGCTTAAAAATACAGGAGAGCAAATAAAGTGAGTCAAAATAAAACAGCTATCAAAATTGGAGATAGAGAGCTTTCAAATACAGAAATTGCAAAATTAGCAGTTGCTGTTGCTACCGAAAAAAAGGCTGTCCGTCCTGTTATTATGGATCTCGCTAATTTAGGAGCTTTTACCGAATTATTTACTATTGTGAGTGCGGCAAACCCAAGACAAGTGTATGCTATTGCTGATAGTATTAAACAATTCTTTAAACATAATTTGTCTTTATCACCACTTTCTGTAGATGGTTTGGAATCTTCAACTTGGGTTCTGATCGATTATGGCTTTTTATTTATCCACATCTTTCAAGAACCAACAAGAGAACTTTATCAATTAGAACAATTGTGGAGTAAAGCTCATTTAATTAATGTTGTTGAAGAAGATATCCAAAACTTGTTTCATGAAGTTTTAAAAATTTCAGAAGAAATTAAAACAGCTTCAGAATCAGAGCAACATTCAAATTCATTAATGTAAAATTATGCGTTATATTTTCTTGATCCCTTGGAAAGTGCCGCCGCAATCGCATTTATATAAATATATTGAAGAATTTCAAAATAGAATTACAAAAATATGTGCTGTTACCATTGTGCAGGCGCAAGCGCATCTTACGCAAGATGAATTAGCCCCATTCTATATAAAAGAAATTAAAAAAATATCTGTCGAAAACCCCTTGTGCATAGCGTTAGATGAAAACGGGAAAAATATTTCGAGTTTACTTTTTGCAAAGCAACTTGAACAATATGAAACACGAGGTGAAAAAGTGCTTGTATTTTGCTTGGGTGGTGCTTATGGCTTACCTAAAGAACTAAAAAAATTGGGAAGACTAGAATTAATTTCCTTATCTGCAATGACATTTCCGCATGAAATGGCTTTAGCTATACTGTTTGAACAAATTTATCGGGCAAAATGTATTTTAAGCAATCATCCTTATCACCATGGTGAGCCCTCTCCTCTTGTTAAAGAATTAAAAAGTAAAAAATAATGTCATATGTTAAATGATAAACGGTGTTTTCTTTGTTTTGTAACAAACCACAAACAAAAAGGTTTTGTATGTGACAAATGCCTTGTGAGTTTAGAACAGTTAAAATGTTATTTTTGTTTACATTGTGGAAAAAAAAATTGTTTAGGTTGCCATAAAATTTCTGAATTTCAGTCTTTATATTCTTTGTATTGCTATTCGTCAGGATTAGCTGAAATTTTGCTATTAGCGAAAGAACAAAATAATTTTGTTTATAGAAAATTATTTTATGATCTTTTCTTTGCATCGTGTAAAAAATATTTAGCGACTCTTTTTTTTAAAGAAAAATATCATCATGTTATTTTACCTATTCTAAAAAAAGAGCGTATTTTATATTCAAGTTGGCATCCAGCAGAATTTTTTTATAAAGTCTTTATAAGTATTTTAAAAAATTTCGATGAGGAAAATAAAAAAACAATTCTATTACAACCGCAGTTTATAAAAAAATTAAAAAAACAATCACTCCTTCCAAAGGAAAGTAGGAGTGAAACAAGTACTGCTACATTACAGAAAAGAAATTTGCTTGACACACAATTTTTACAAAATGTAGAAACTTTTGCTGGGAAAAAAATTTTAATACTGGATGATGTTTTAACAACTGGACAAACTGCAATTATGATGAAAAAAAATTTAGAAATGTTTTTTATAGACTGTGAATGGCATTTTTTTAGTCTTTTGCGTTCTCCGCAAAAAGAGGAATTATAATTTGCTGAGTATTAATGCAAAAAATAGCAAAAAACACTGTTAGGAAAAATATTAGTGTATTAAAACATTTAAATTGAACGAGTGTTGGTTGTTTTTTGGGCAAAAAGTGCAAATTTCGCAAACTAATTTTGATTAAAATTAGAGCATAATTTGGTGGTAAAATTTATTTATTAAATTACTTTTCTTTTTTTGACAGGGGTTTTATGCCTTTATTTTTAAATTTGTTACGCTAAAGAATTTTTGGCGATCGGGCTTTTTTGCTTTCATGCTCAATTTTGATTTGATAGGTTAATTGAGAGAGAGCTTTTGTCTCTAAATATTCTAAATGTTAGTTTTTTGTTCTATTTAAACCAATTGAAATAGGTATAATTAATGGGGATTTATAAAAATTTATTAAGATTTATTTTTTTGTTCTTTATATTTGTTGGTTGTACAACTACAAAAAAGAACACTAAAGGACAAAATGAAAAAATTTTAAGTAATTACTCATTTTATCAAAGAGGAGTAGCCTCTTTTTATCATTATAATTTATCAGGTCGTACAACTGCGAATGGGGAAAAATTTAATCCACAATTATTAACTGCTGCCAGCAAAACTCTTCCTTTTAATTCAACAGTATTAGTTAAAGATGTAAAAACAGGGCGCACTGTTGTTGTAAGAATAAATGACAGAGGGCCTTTTGTGAAAAATAGAGTGATTGACTTAAGTGAAGCTGCGGCAAAAAAATTAGGAATTACAAAAAAAGGTGTTGCTAAAGTCGATGTTTTTTTGGTGAGTAATTAAAAAATTTTAAAAGGTAAAATTCTCGCCTAAATAAACTTGTTTTACTTTTTCATTCGAAGCCACGTCATCGGGAAGACCTTCCGCCAGTATTTTTCCGCCTGCTAAAATATAAGCTCTGCTACAAAGTGACAATGTTTCACGGACGTTGTGATCCGTGATCAGCACACCTAAATTTTCTTCTTGCACTAATTTTTTTATTAATTCTTGTATTTCTGCTACAGTTACTGGGTCAATACCAGCAAAAGGTTCATCTAATAATAAAAAACGTGGTGAAATAACTAACGTTCTAGCAATTTCTAACCGCCGCCGTTCTCCACCTGATAGACTGATTCCTAAACTTTTACGTATATGGCCAATGCCGAATTGATCTATTAATTTTTCTAATAAACTTTTTCTTTGGTTTCTTGGTATTCCCCAAACTTCCATAATGGCTTTTAAATTATCTTCTACGCTTAATTTACGAAACACGCTGGAATTTTGTGGTAAGTATCCTATTCCCATTTTTGCTCTTTTGTGAATAGGTAATTCTGTAATAATATTCCCATCAATTTTAACAATTCCTGAACTAGGTTTTAACAAGCCAACAGTCATATAAAAACTTGTTGTTTTGCCCGCTCCATTAGGACCAAGAAGTCCTACGACTTCTCCACTATTAACAAAAAAAGAAACGTCATCTACCACAGTACGAGTGCCAAATTTTCGAATCAAGTTTGAGGAAATCAGTTGATTTTGACTCATTTTGCAACCTTATTATTTGATTTTGTATTTTGGGTTGAATTATTATTGTAATTTGCAGATGCTTTAGGATCAATAGTGCCATGTGGATCCTTTAATTTAATATCGCCCGTATCTAAATTAATTTCGATATACTCCGCATTAACATATTCTTGCGCTTTCCAAACTTTTGCTTTTCCTTTTAAAATCATAATTCGTTTGGGGACAAGAAATTCTATCGAATTTGCAGTTGCTTTCATTTCGGGTGTATTTTGGTTGCTTTTTTTAGTAATATGAACGTTCCCTGTTGCTATTGCTTTTTGAACAGATTTGCTACCAGAACCTACAGTAGTCCCAGGAGAACCAAATAATTGTGCTTTTTCTGAAGTTAATTTAGTGTCATCTTGAATAATTTCGACATTGTTAATTAAAGTCAGAATTCCTGTTTTTCTTGAGCCTTCGGCGGAATCTCCTTTAAAAAAAACAGGGGCATTGACGTTATGTTTGTTAAAATCAGAATCTAAATTGCCATTGTTACTAGGTTTATTTTTTTTATCGGAGTTTATATTTTCTTTTTTATCGTTTTCATATTTTTTTCTAACTGTATTATTTGAGTTATGTGAATTTGTTGATTGGTTATTTTTATCATCTAATGGGATATGACCTGGGATTTCATTGTTAAAATCGGGAAAAGCATTGAATGGAAAAAGGAAAATAATATATATCAAGTGAGATATAAAAATAATATTGATTTTCATGTGTTACTTTTTCCTAACTTAATTTTTTGGTTCTTTAATTTTAACATCGCCATTTACATTTGCATGAATTTTAAATTCTTCATTTTTTAAAGAATAAGTAAATCCATTGCCTTTTAAATTTCCCTGAGTTCCATTAGAGTAAAAGGAATTATTCGAATAAATAATTTCTTCTTCCATATCAATAATAACATGTTTTGCTTTGCCTATATTACCATCGAAATCAAACCAAACATCCCCTGGTAATGTGGCATTCTTTATTCTCCCATTAGTTCCTATAGGTAATGTATTATTTTGATTTGTCAGTGACTTATTGGCTTCAATTTGCCCATAAGCCTTAGCAGTTTTGATCGTGATATTTTTCTTTTGCGAAGGGGCGAAAGATTCAAATATAAGATTGCCTTCAGCTTCAAAATGATTGTCACTAAAGTAAATCATTTTGTGACCAGAAAAGGAGTATTTGAGGGCCGCATCTTCATAGGAGTCATTTTTAAAATTCTCTGCCGTACTAGTAGGAAGTATAGAATTTTCAAAAGTTAACTGGGTATTGAGCTCTTTTGCAGAAATTTCTAAATATTTTCTTTGGTACCATAGAGCAAACACAATGGCGCAAATAAAAATAAATGCATACAGACGACCTAACATTTTATTAGCCTTAAAAATGAAAGTAAAATATGATTCCCACCAGGGCTAGCAAAGCTCTCTGGATGAAATTGTAATCCAATTCTTGGATAAGTTGTATGTTCGGTTGCTAATACAACGCTTTCCTCAACGGCAAGTGCTAACATACTTTGTTGAAAAATGGGATCATTTATTTTACAACCTAATGAATTATATAAAACAAATAAACCTTCTAATTCATCTTTTTTTATATATTTGGAGGGTCGTCTTTGGTGGCAAAATATTTGTCTGCCATGAATAGGTGTCTTCTGAATTTGCTCAATTTTTCCGCCATAGAAATCGATCAGGAGCTGATGACCTAAACATATTCCTAAAAAGGGTGTTGTTGGTGGAAGATTCTGTAAAAGTCTTGTTGATTTCGGGTAATCA
>CAYSZE010000128.1:0-6041 GCA_964435255.1 uncultured Oligoflexia bacterium | reverse complement strand
GTCTTTTATGATAGCATTAAAACACACTTGGCGTTTTTTTTCCGTGAGTTTTTTGCTATCATTTATGAGATTTAACCAATCACTTTTGTGTTGTTGATCATTGTTAATATTAAAAAAAATAGGATCAGCCCATAAACTAACACAACTTACGACAGAACCAGCGACACAGCCTCTCCCGACTTCATCAATTGAGATAAACAACGGAACAGTAGAAAACTTAAATATTTGTTCCGTTGAAATTTTGTTGAGAAGTAAGAATTCATTCTTAAAATAATTAAGTTTTGAATGCATTAGACTTGTATTATTGCAATGCGTTTATTTGATTCATAATAACCTGTTTGGGTTGATTCCCTACAAGTTCAGCCACTTTTTGTCCATCTTTAACGAATGCTAAAAAGGGAATATTGCGTATATTAAAACTTGCAGCAAGTTGTGGATTGTCTTCAACATTTACTTTGCAAACTTTAATTTTACCTTGTTGTTCTTGCGCTATCTGTTCTAAAACGGGTTCTAATGATTTGCACGGTCCACACCAGTCAGCCCAAAAGTCTACTAGCACAGGTATTTTGCTTTCTAAAACTTCGGTTTGGAAATTGTGATCGGTTATTTTGTAAACTAAGTCTGACATGAGGTTATCCTTTCAAGATTAATGAATTCATGCGCAGGTTATCATACTGCTCCAGCTCATAAGTTGTAACGGAAAACGTAATGGTCAAGAGGAAAAATACTTTTAATCCTTGTCTATATTGCGATGTTCAATGGTTACAAGTGGTAATTGTTTTTTGAAAGTCGCAGCCAGCTCCTCAGCAATGACAACGCTTCTGTGCTTACCTCCTGTGCAACCTATCCCAATAGAGAAATAATGTTTCCCTTCTTCTAAGTATAAAGGATAAAGAAAGTTAATCAAATCAATTGTTTTACTTATGAAAAGGCTTACATGAGGATCGCTAAAAACATAGTTTTTTATTTCTTGGGTCAGACCAGTTAATTGTTTAATATCAGGATCATAGTGTGGGTTTTTGAAACAACGGACATCGAAATAAGTGTCGAGATCCGAAGGTGTCCCATGTTTAAATCCAAAAGAGACAAAGTTGAGTAATAAATGCCCTTCATTACCAGAAATAGAAAATTGTTTATAGATAAACTTTTTTAAATTTTGAGAAGATAAATGGGTGGTATCAATTGTTCTATTAGCTAATTTCATTATGGGTTCTAATGTTTTTTCATCTAAAACAATGACATCGTGTAAATTTAATAACGGGTGTGATTTGCTTAAAGGGTGTTGTCTGCGGGTTTCACGAAAACGCCGCATGATGACATCGTTGGTCGCTTTAAAAAATAACACAGTCAAATGACTTGAAGAGATTAATAAAGCGTAAATTTTTTCAAAAGTAGCGGGGTTTTCGCTATCGCGAGAATCAAGTGCTAAAGCAATATGGCTTGCTTTTAAAGTGTTAGCGACAATAGATTCGGCAAAAGAAGGCAATAAAACGGCTGGTAAATTATCAATGCAATAATAGCCTAAATCTTCCAAGGCATGAATGGCTATGGTTTTGCCTGAACCAGCTAAACCAGAGATAATAATTACATTTTTTTTAAGGCTATTATCAGTTGAAAGATTACTCATTGAGTCTCCAAGCTCAGCAAAATTTCTTCTAAATTATTTGCTGCTAATATCTTACTTCTAGTTACTTCACTTTTCATAATTCTGCAAATATTAGCAATAATGTTCAAGTTCGAAATTTTAGGAACATTTGGATATTTAGGAGAGAGGATGACAAAAAATATTTTTGTTGGTTGCTTATCGAATGAATCAAAAGGAATGCCTTCTTTGGAAATAAAAATAAATAATTCTGTTTCATTAATTTTAGAAGAATAAGCATGTGGAAAAGCAACGCCAAATTCAGCCCCTGTGCTGGCTTTGGCTTCACGTTCTCTTAATGAGGTGAATAGTTCCATTTTATCGATACTTTTTTTTGCCATTGAAATAAGTTCAGCTATTTCTTTTAAGACTTCATCTTTTGTTTTTGTAATTAAAAATAAATTAACACTTTGTTCTTGTATAAGATTGCGGATGCTTTGAAGAGTCATTTTATTTAACCGCTTAAAAGAATGAACGTTATAAAAATTGGCTATTCTTACTCATGAGGTGTCATAGGTAAAAATAAATCTGCTGTCAATTAGTATAATAACTTAGAATCAAATGAAAGCAAAAATGGGTAGTAAAAAAGATAGAGATAGAACAGAAAGTTATTCCAAGTTCTATCTCTAGTGGTTAGAGTTCACAAAGGCTTCGTATTAACTTGCCTTACGAATGCGCTCTTTGCGGGAAGGGATTTTATTTTTATTTTTACGACTTGTTTTCACTTTTTCTTTTCGCACTTGATCTTCGAAATTAGACACATAATGCGATTCATATTTATCAAAAATATTTTCTTGAAACGCTGCATATCTTTTGTTTTTACGCAAATTGATGACGTTAAAATCTGAATCAGAATCAACGGTAGAAAATTCAATTCTTTTGTGAATGTTGCGTTTCGATATTTTTCTTAATGCTGACTCCAATTTATCCAACGCTTTATCAACAGAATGCGGGACATCATTTGCCGAGGCATTAACGCAGATATTTGTTTTTCCAGCAGTTAAAGCAAACTTTACATGATGAACAATGCCGTCAACACTAAAATATGCTCTGACATGGGAAGTATTGGCAGAAAATTTCGCAACACAATCTTGAATTTTTTGTGCAACGAGTTCTCTAATTTGGCGGGATTTAGGAAAATTAACGAAGTGAACATCTACTTGCATGAAGCCTCCTTCAGGAAATTGAAAGCTGAAGCAGAATGAAATCATTTGTTAAGAAAAACAAATGACCAAATATTGTAACTATTTATCCTAATAAATTACAATATTTATTTAATACTACTCCTATTTATAAGAGGTTTCAACAAGAAAATTATAAGGTATTAGAAGCGTTGAATTCTTTTTGAAGAAGACATAATTCCTAAAGATTCTCTGTACTTAGCTACGGTTCTGCGAGCTATTTTAATTCCTTTATTTGCTTCAATTTTTTCTGAAATTTCTTGATCAGATAAAGGGCTTTTTTTATCTTCATTTTTTATAAATTCAGCAACCATCTGTTTAATAGCTTCATTGGCCATCTCTTGGCCTGAATTATTTTCGATAGCTGTATTAAAAAAGTAACGGAGTTCAAATATCCCACGCGGTGAATATAAATATTTATCAGAAGTTGCTCTAGAAATAGTGCTTTCATGTAAATCTAATTCTTGAGCAACGACTTTGAGAGTCATTGGTGCTAAGTGTTCAGGACCATGTTCAAAGAAGTTTTCTTGATGTTTAATTATACTTTCTACAACTTTAATAATCGTTTTATCTCTATCTTTTAATGACTTTACAAGCCACTTTGCAGATTTTACGCTTTCATTAATATACTTAGAAGTTTCCTTATATTCTCCTTCATTCATATCTTCTTTGAGCTGTTTAATTAAATTAGAATACTTTTTTGATAATTTTAGGCGTGGTAATCCATTTTCATTTGTACTACAAATCCACTGACCATCTCTTTTAAAAACATAGACATCTGGTATAATAATTTGGTTTGTTTGTTGGCCAAATTGTCTGGCGGGTTTGGGATCAAAATGATTTTTAATAAACCGAAAAGCTTCTTTTATTTCTTCAGTAGAAACTTTTTCATATTTAGCAATTTTTGAAAAATTTTGTTTTTGAAATTCATTCCAATAGGTTGTTAATATTTTTTCAACCCGTTTTGGTGTTTTGTGTAACTTTTTTAGCTGAAGTAACAAACATTCTTGTAAATTACGAGCACCAATTCCATTTGGTTCACATTTTTGAATTGTTTCTAAAGCAAATTTAATGTCATCTAAATGAATTTCATGACTAGCAGCAATGGTTTCTAAGTCAGTATTTAAAAAACCATTATCATCTATATATTGCAAAATAGTATAAATACAATCAATTTCATATTGACTCAAACGCATAATAGTAATTTGATTTTCTATAAAAGAATGCAAAGAACTTGATAAAGTTGAGTCGGCATATTCTCGCTTTAATTCAGTGGGAGATAATTCTTCTGTAATTTTTATATCATTATATCTTTCTGTATAGTCATTTTGATTATAAGAGCTTTGTAATGCACGCTTTAATTCTTCATAATGTTGCCCATAGTCTTTTTCTTCAGACTTAGGAACACCAATAAGGCAAGGATTTTTTTCAAGCTCATCTGTTATGAGTTTTTCTAATTCAAAACGACCTAAAGTTAGTATTGTAATGGAGTGTTTTAACTCTGCTGAAAGTGATAACTTTTGCGTTGTTTTTAAACCTTGCTTTATTTCTAAAGCCATTAATATATCTCCACTTATCTAAGTAAATGTAAAACGGTATCTGGTAATTGATTAGCTTGTGCCAACACAGAAGTACCAGCAGAAACTAAAATTTTACTTTGCGCGTATTTTGCCGATTCTAACCCGTAATCTGCATCTCTAATTCTAGACTGGGCAGCACTCAAATTTTCACTACCAATATCAATAGAAGTGATAGTAGAGTTTAGTCTGCTTTGCAATGCTCCAAGGGTTGCTCTTGTTCTTGTTACTTTTAACATAGAATCATCAAGTGCAGAAAATATATCTTCTGTATTTCCTCCTCCAAGTTCACGGCCATTTTCACCTTCAATGCTTAGTTCAGTAAGATGTGAAAGTGAATCATTAAGTTCAGTCAGATCATCAAACTTCAAAGTAATAACTTCATTTTCTTCGTTTGTTTCACCTGCCGTGTTTCTAAAATTCACACCAACTTGCACATTGATATCTTGCTGATCTTCAGGAGACAAAAGTTTTCTGCCATTAAATTCAGTTTGATCTTTAATTCTATTCACTTCTTTGCCTAGTTCTTGAAATTCTTTGTTTAAAAAACCTCTTTCCGTTTCTCCAATGGTATCACTAGCAGCTTGAGTTGTCAGTTCGCGCATTCTAATTATAATATTGTTTAACTCACTTAAACCACCTTCGCCAGTTTGTAAAAAAGAAATACCATCAGAAGCATTTCTCTTTGCTTGGCCAAAACTTCTAATTTTTGCGCGCATTGTTTCTGATATCGCTAAACCTGCAGCATCATCAGAAGATTTATTTATTCTCAGTCCTGATGAGAGTTTTTGTAAACTATTGCTAAGTTCATCTTGATTTTCACTTAATTGTCTTTGAGCCATCAAACTATCTATGTTTGATTTAATTCTGAGTCCCATAATTTCATCCTTTAGTAAGTACTAGCGCAACAAGGAAAGCGCCATTTCTGGGCGTTGATTTGCTTGTGCGAGAATGGCAAGTCCACCTTGAGATAAAATTCTGCTTTGGGATAAACGCGCTGTTTCTTCAGCAAAGTCAGTATCACGTATGCGACTATTTGCAGCTAACATGTTTTCAGTATTAATTGAGATATTACTAATTGCGGAATTTAATCTTGATTGGGTGGCACCTAAAGTAGCACGCGTAGATGCAACTAAATTTAAACTTGCATCAATAGTATTTAAATTTGCTGCTATTGCTTCCCGATCTTCACCAGCTAAAGAAGTGTCTTTTAATCCTAAAGATTCAGAATTAATTCCAGTAGATTCTTCACCAAAACGTAAAGTTAAAATGTCATTTTCAGTTCCATTGTAACCAACTTGTAACGTTATTGGTTCTTCTGATGCTTGTGAGGACAATAATTTTCTACCATTAAATTCAGTCGTCTCAGAAATACGATCTATTTCTTCTGTCAACTGCTGATATTCTTTATTAATATATTCTCTCTCTTGAGATCCAACAGTGTCACTGGCAGATTGCATTGTTAGTTCACGCATGCGAATTAAAATATTAGTTGTTTCATTTAATCCGCCTTCTGCTACTTGAACTAAAGAAACACCATCATTTGCATTTCTTTTTGCTTGCATTAAGCTTCTTGTTTTTGCTCTTAAACCTTCAGAAATAGCAAGTCCAGCAGCATCATCTGCTGATTTATTTATTCTT
>CAYSZE010000127.1:0-2542 GCA_964435255.1 uncultured Oligoflexia bacterium | reverse complement strand
AAAGCCACCCCAAAGAATCTAAATAAAACCCATTTTGCGGCTCTAAAGAAACTGCTTTATGCAAAATTTTCCGCGCATATTCAATTTTTAAATTTTTTTCGGCTAAAGTATAACCTAAAAAATTAAGAACATCAGCATAATTCGGCCATTTTGAAGAAATCTGTTCCGCAAAAGCAATAGAAGCTTTTTCCGATTCTGTGTATTTTAAATATTCTGCTTTTTTCAGATAAAGCTCTTTTGCATCAGGAACTTTTTTTATTGCATAATTTAACAATTCTATTGCTTCATTATATTTTGCAAAATAAGCATACATATTTGCCTTAAATATAATATCTTGTACTATATTAATATCAGTTACATTAAAATTATCAATGTTCTTTTTAGCAGATTCTTTATCTTTTGCATTAATATATATTATTATTTTCGCTTTTAATGCATCTCTGTATAACTCATTTTCTTGCGTAATCTTATCTAAATAAGTTATAGCTTCTGTAAAATTACGTAATCCTTCACTACATATTGCTAAATGGTAGTATACTGTTGAATGGTTATAATTTAAATTTAATAACTCTAATAATCTTTTTTTTGCACCTGAATAATCTTTATTTACTATTAGTATTTTAGCTATTTGAAAAGAAAATTCTGGCGGAAAAGGTACATGTTCATCAGAACTAGCCTCTAATTTCAGTAGTACAGATAAAGCTATTTGAATTTTTTTTTGGAATAGTAATATATTTATATAGTTTTGTGCTGATAAATTATTTTCTGACTCTTTATCAAAAGCAAGTTTAAAATACTTTTCAGCTTCAGCATAATTTTTTAAATTCTGCTCTATTTTTGCAACCATAGTTATTATTTCAAGATTATCGTAATCTATATGATATGCTTTTTTAGCAAATTTTAACGCATTCGTATAATTTTTTTCATTGTAATATCTTTGCGATAATGCCATCATAATATTAGTAGATTTGGGGTTTTTCATTAAAAAATTTTCGAGAATATTTTTCCTATGACTTTTAACATTTGTAACATAATTAATTACAATAGCCTCATTATTTGGATACTTTTTATATGCTTTTTCAAGCGTCTTTACTAAAGAAGAATAATCCCCCATCAATTGATAAGTCGTTGCAATAGCTAAGTCTACATCTGGTTTATTTGGATAAAGTACCGACAATTTTCTTGCAACCTGTAAAGCTTCCTGTAGTTTTTTTAAATTTATCAATGTTGCTGTCAAACTTAAGCCACAATTGAAGTTATTAGTAAAAGCAAAAGAAACTGTATACATTTTCTCTGCATCAAGAAAATTTTTTTTATCCTCTAGAATTTTTCCAAGCATAAAAGCTTCATCTGCATCAGCTTGTGTTAACCTATTAGTTTGATGATTATAAGTTATTCTTAAGATCCTTGTTTGTAAATACGTTGTTACTTTAGGATCTATCACAGTATGAGAGCCTGATTGTACTTTTGCACGAGGAGTATTTGGAATAGAATTTGTAATTTCTGAGGGTGAATTTTTATCAACACTTTGGCAAGCTGTTAAAGTCATAAAAGAAAACATTACAATGAAAATAAAAGAAACTAGATTCCCATTTAATAACATTTCCTGATTCCTTATAACAAAACTCTCTAAAGCTCCTTTGCAAAACGCAGGGGTATACCATCAAAAGAGCCACTGGACATGAATACTATAGTATCACCTGGACGAACCTCTTGTTTTAAACTAACAAGCAATTTTTCATTGTCGTCAAAATATTTAGCATTTTTTCCGCAAGCTTGCGCTACCGCAGGCCCATCAAGCACATCCTCTTTATTCATCCGCATATCTTGTGGTACTTTACCCAGCAGAACCTCATCAGCATGAAAAAAACTTTTCGCTAACTGCTCTTGTAAAACCCGTCTTCGCATAGTGGCGTTTCTAGGATCGAAACAAGCAATAAGTCTCCCTTTTTTACCAACACTTTTCATGTAACTTCTAAAAGCTTCTAATGTTGTGACAATTGCAGTGGGATGATGCGCAAAATCATCAAATACAGTTATATTATTTTTCTCTTTTAAAAGTTCAAAACGGCGTTTGACACCTTTAAAAGAGCGCATAGCTTTACTTATTTTCATTAATAAAGTTTTGTCTTCAATATATTTTTTATTGTTTAAACCACCCGTTTTTCTAGCATTTTCTAATACATCATGCGCATATAAAATAGCAACTGCTGCTATTGAATTTAAAGCATTATGTTGGCCAAAAATACCAGTCTTAAATTTAAACAATTTGCCATTAGGTTGTTTGCATAGAACTTCAATACCATCTGCAACTGTTTTATAAGACTTTAGTTGCCAACTTTGATTTTCTTTATTTTGCTCTGTGGAGCTAAAACCAATAACAAAGGCACCTGATTGTTTAGCAACACGATAAGCGCGCTTATCATCAAAATTTGCAATGACAATTCCATTTCTTTCTTTTGTTAGCCGCGCTAAACGCAGAAATTCTGTTTCTATAGCTTCCACGTTCGGATAAATATCAGCATGATCAAATTCAATATTG
>CAYSZE010000126.1:0-8081 GCA_964435255.1 uncultured Oligoflexia bacterium | reverse complement strand
GAAGAAATTGGTTACGCTTTGTTAGACTATGAGTACTCTGAAAACTTAGTTAATTTTGCTAAAGTCATTCTTGCTGCGTTGAAAGGTTAGTCTTTATAAAAGTCTTTTTTAGTTTTCCTTGCTAAAAAAACCAAATTAGCATAATGCTATAGTTTGCTTTTAGCACATAAGTTCTTCTTTGGGGGTGAACTGGTTTCGACGGAAAGAGTTGAGTGAAAGGAGCATGCAGGGGTTGGTTACAGCGCCTCTTCAAAACGTTGTGGCAGCCAGAAGTGGCAAAAATACTAAACTCGCTCTCGCTGCCTAATTAAGCACAGAGCCAGTGACTTAGGTGTGGCAGCACGTGCATCTTTGTTCGCTGTTAATTTACGTGCGGGTTCTTGCTAACTTCTGTTCGGAGTTAGGTTAACCTATCAATCGAACTGGCTTATGTAGTAGGGTGTCTTTCCTCGGCTGCTAAGTAAGATTTAACGAAAGAAGAAGCATGTGGGCGCCAATTGCGATGCCTGTCCGGACCCGGGTTCGATCCCCGGCACCTCCACCATAAAAGTTCTACTGGTTGTTCTAGTAGGACTTTTTTATTTTTGTAAGTTCTAATGTTTTAACTCTTTCAATTTATAGATATTGAGTTAAGTAAAATGGGATGATGATGTAAAACTAAAATACATTTTTTATTTTCAAGTGATAAGTTATCTAATTTATCTTTAATATTTTGTATAGCTGAATCAGTAATGAAACCATAGTCTTTGCCGACGACACAAGAATCAATTCCAATGAGTGCGTAATTTGTAAAACTAAAAGTATTTAAAAATTCAAAGGAAGAAAATTGAGAAAAAGTATTTAACATTGTTTCTTTATTATTATGATTGCCATTTATAAACAAAATTTTTTTATTAAATTGCTTTAAATGTTTGGCAACAAATTCATAATCTTATCTAGATCCATCGTCAGCAATATCTCCCGTTAGTAAAAAAGCATCAAATTTTAAATTTGATGCACTGATAAATTGCATAATAAGTTCAAATTTTTTTCTCGGATTTATCCCATAGACTAAAGCATTGGGAGCTTTTCTAATGTGTCAATCAGTTATTTGAAGTATTTTCATGCTCAAGCCTTTTAAAATTTTCAATAAAATGATCTGGTATTTTTACTATTTTGCCATTTTCCATGGTGACTAATTTGGTAATAACTAAAGCATTTATATTATTATTTACACAAAAATGAGTATGAAAAATAAAGGAAAAAGATGAGAGTTCGGCTAAATATAATTTTAAATTGATCGTTTCAGAAAAATAAATGGGCTTTTTATAATCAATGTTAATTGATTTGGTGACAATCTGTAAATTTGGAACATACTGTATTTCGGTTTTAAAGAATAGGTATCTGGCTTCAATTGAAATGTCTATATATTTAGAGCTAGTCAAATGATTATACATATCAAAATCAACCCATCGAGGTTCAAAATTGCTTGTATTTAATAAAACTGGTTTTTCCATAATGCCTCGCTTTCTTAGTTAATTAAAATCATTGATAGTTATGATTTGCAAATTTTTATTCTGCATTAATAACTTAAATATTACAATAATTTATAAAACATATCTATTTAATTTTAAGAATGATATGTTTTTCTTTATTTAAAGATAAAAATATTATTTGACAGAAATACTTTGATTTATTAATTTTTTCTTTTTATTAAGAATCTTTCTTTTAAAAATGAAATAAACTTTAAATAACTAATACAGAATAAGTAGAAATTTTATATGGAAAAATTAGAAAAAATTCTGCAAGAAAGTAATACAAAACTTTTTATTTTTGATTTTGATGGCACAATCATGGATACCATTGCTTGTCATTATAGTGCTTGGTGTGAAACTTATAGAATTTTTGGAAAAGAATTTATCAGTGAAGAAGAATTTAAAAATCAGTTTTCAGGAACAAGTAGTGAGGAGCTTATTGAAACTTTGAATCAAAAAAATTCTTTACATTTAGATATAAGTAGAGCAATTTTTATAAAAAACAATATTTTTAAAAATAAATATTATGAAAAAATAAAGCCATTTCCAAAAGTTATAGGAATTATTAAAAACTATTTTGGGAAAATACCATTTGTGATAGCTTCTGGGGGTGAAAAAGAAGACATAATTAGAATACTTAATAAGCATAATTTGTCTTGTTACTTTGAATATATTATTTCAATAAATGATGTCAAAAAAGGTAAACCAGAACCTGATTTATTTCTGACAGCGGCAAAAAAGTATGATGTCCCTGCATGGCATTGTCTTGTTTTTGAAGACTCAGAAGCGGGATTCCAAGCAGCAAAAAAGGCAAATATGAAATTTATTAACATTAATGAATTATGTTTTTATGGCGACTAAGTTTACTTAGTATAAGTTGTCTATTTAAAGAAACGACTCTCCTATAGAGATATTCATAATATAATTATTTTTTATGTAAATAATTTATAATATAAATATATTTTATGTAAAAACACCTCTACTTGACATTTATTTATAATGATTCTTATTATCAATTAAGATAAACCCCCATAACTTTTCATTACGTATAGCGAGGCCTTATGAGTCTTACTCCTGTTCTTGAATTTAGCACTGAGTTAGAAAAATCCACCCCCTATTATTTAGGGTATCAAATTGAGGAAACAATTATTGAAAAATTGCAAAATTGTGATTTTGATAAGCTGTTTTTTTTAACTGAAGAATCTGTTTTTAAGTTGTATGGATTAAAGTTGTTTGAAAAGTTAAAGGAACATTTTCCAAATACGACTTTAAATTTACTCTTAGCAGGCGAACAAAATAAATATTTTAAAAATCTAGAAGAACTTTGTGAAAGATTGATAGATCAAAATGTTTCTAAAAAGTCTATCTTAATAGCCTTTGGTGGTGGTGGGGTCGGCAACTTGGTTGGCCTTACCGCAGGTCTCATCTTTCGTGGTATTAGATTTATTGAAATACCAACAACTTTTACTGGTCAAACTGATAGCACTTTAAGTAATAAACAAGCGGTTAACGGCAAAAAAGGGAAAAACCATTTTGGTCTGTATCATGCTCCTATGTATATTTTTGCTGATACCCAATATTTATCGACTGAACCTATTGCAGCAAGACGGGCAGGGATAGTAGAAGGTATAAAAAATGGACTTATTTCCGATCCTGAATTTTTTCAATATTTGCAAAAGAATTTAGAAAACGATGACAAGCATAATATTTTTAAAACCCATGATTTAGCTTTGAGAATTATAAAATCGAAATTAAAAATTATTCGTGAAGACCCAAGTGAAAAACATTATGGAATAATTTTAGAATATGGTCATACCTTTGGGCATGGGATTGAGTGGTTAATGCAAGGAAAAATGATCCATGGTGATGCTGTTTCTTTTGGGATGCGGATAGCTGCAGAGTTGTCGAAAGAAATAGGTTTATTAGACCAACAGGCCGTTGATTTGCACTACGATATTATTGAAAATAAATTGGGCTATAAAGAACCTTTTCCTGCACAAATTAATTCTGAAAATTTATTAGAAGCTATGATTAAAGATAATAAGAAAACAGGAAGAGAATTAAGGTTTGTTCTACTAGAAAAAATTGGAAAATGTTATAATCCTGAAGGAGATTATTTGGTAACAGTTGATTTAAATACAGTAAAGAAAGTATTAGACAGATATATAAATAGAAAATATGTCGTATAATTTAACATAAAATTTGTTGTTATGAAGAGAGTTTTACAATGTATTCCGTACTAAATATTACAAAAGATTATGATGCAAATAATAGTATTATGAGTTCAAATATAGGGCATGAGGAAAATGATTTTTTAGAGTCCTGTAAGTTTGCTTCTAAATATCACTTTCAAGGGATCAATTTAGACTTAGAGTGTCCTAAATATACTGTAAGTGAAATGCAAAGTTTTTTACAAAATTATAAACTCATTCCAGCCTCATTTCATCTTACGGTTAAATTATTAGGTTCAGAAATAGAATTTTACAAATCCTTAGAAGATTTTTCGCGGCAAGCTATTATGGCAGAAAAGTTAGGATGTAATGTTGCGTTAAAATACCTTCCTCCTTTTTCTGAAAAATATAATTTTGATGAACAATTTCATTTGTATGTAAAACGTTTGCAAATCTTAAGACCATTTCTTGTTAAGCATAATCTTAAAATTGCCTTTGAATTTATTGGTCCTGCAGAGACAAGATTGCATGCTAAATATGATTTTATACATACTATTGATGGTGTAAGATGTTTAATAAGTGCTGCTAATTTATATCATTATGCGGGATTTAAATTAGATATTCATCATTGGCAACATAGTGCAGCTTCCCTTCTTGATTTAGAGCATTTAGACTTAGAATATATTTTATATGTTGAATTAAATGATGGTCTTCCTGGATATAATTACTTAACTATTCCTGAATTTAAACGTAAACTACCTTTAAAAACAGGAGTAAATAATATAAAGGACTTTTTAAAAACGTTACAGAAAAAAGGATATTCAGGCCCTGTTGCTGTTGAACCTTGGGATCTTGATATAACAAATTTACCAATTGAAGAAGCTATAAAATTAGTGAAAGACTCTTTGGATGAATGTTTTTATCTTATTCAAAATTAAGCTTACAATCTGTTTTAAAATTTATTATTTAGCTAATTCTACTATATTTTTAAGTTTTTTTAAGCCTTTTTCAAACTCATTGCCTACATATTTGTCCATATTAACCAATCCTATAGTACAAATAAGTCTGCTTATATAAGTATTTTTTCCTTCAACAGACCAAATCATAGTTGTTTGTTTATCTGAAATTTGTTGCAATGAAAAATATGACATTTGTTGGAATTCCATAGGTTTTGCAAAATTTATTTTAGTTACTACTTTTTGATTTGGTATGACTTCTATAATCTCGGCTTTTCCCTGCCCCATGTTACCTTTGCTGTCCCAACTTGACATGGCTCCCTTTCCTTCTGCGGGGTCAGAGTATGTCATTACTAATTGAGGATCTTGTTCTTTCCAAGGCATCCATTCATCAGCTTTTTTTACATTAACTAGATATGGGAATATGTTAGTAGCAGGAGAATCTATAATTATTTCTCTCTTAATATTGTATTCACCAGGTACAAATGCAACATAAATAAGAAATATTCCCATTAACAATAAAACCGCTAGAATAATTTTTTTTAGCATATGCTTCATCCTATTTTAATGATTCTTTAATATAAATAATATCTCAAAAAAACAAAAGAAGAAAAACAAAAAAATTTTAGGAAAATTTTCTGGCTAAATAAATTCCTAAAAATGTAAACAGCATTCCCAGTATGGGACTTAAAGAAAAGTATAAAAAGCACTGAAGAATTTTTCCTGAGTTAAAAAGTTTGAATGTGTCCAAGCAGTATGAGGAAAAAGTTGTAAATCCTCCTAAGAATCCGACCATGAGACCAATACGAAGCTCATGATTTATTTGCGATTTTTCAATAGCAAGTACATAGACTATACCTATTACAAATGCGCCTACGACATTAATTGTAAAGATATCAATAGGAAATGAAATAGAAAAATATTTATGAATGATGCGTGCAAAATAGTAACGAGAAAAAACCCCTAATAGTCCAAATATTGCTAAATAAACAGCTACCATAATAGCCTCGAAAATATGCTATAGTTAGAATAAATAAACAATATTACATATTTAAAAATATATTGCAAATTTTATACTTATCTGTATAATTATGTTTCAATTTTTGTAATTTTGTTCCTTTTTAAATAAGTAACAGCTGTTCTTAAAGAATTTCTAGGAACTAAAATTATTAGCTTAATTCAATAAATGAGAAAAAGGTATGAGAATTAGTGTGAATTTATATAGTATTATTTTTGTTATTTTTTTAATTGTTTCATGTAAAACAACAGAAAAAAAGAAAACAGTTAGTAGTTATAGTTTTAATAAAATAAAGTGGGATTCTGTTTCTATACTAGAGACAAAAGATAGATTTTCAAATTTTATTTCAGCTATGGATTCAAATTTAAAATGGCTCAATAGAAAAAAAGCTGATTCTGTTTTTAATTATGGTAATATATCCTTTTCTACTAAAGATTTCATTTGTACAAGTGAATATTTTTTAGATGAGCTAAAAAACACTGCAGCCATTGAAAAAAAAGTTTTAGAAAAGTACTTTGATTTATATAAACTAAAGTTAGATGAAAATAAAAATGTATTATATACTGGTTATTATATTCCATATGCAGAAGCTAGTGAAGTAAAAACTGTAAAATACAATGTCCCTGTCTATCAAACCCCGAAAGATTTAGTAAATGTACACTTAGAAGACTTTAATCCAGAATACAAAGGGAAAGTCATTCGAGGAAGAGTAGAAAAAAGTAGACTTGTTCCTTATTGGACACGTGAAGAAATAATGGATAAGAAAAAACTGCAAAATAAAAATTTAGAGATTGCATGGGTCAATAATAAAACTGATTTATTTTTTATTGAAATTCAAGGTTCTGGTTTGCTCTCTTTTCCCGATGGCTCAAAAAAATATATTCATTACTCGCAACAAAATGGCAGAGAATATAAACCTATAGGTTCATTATTATTAAAAGAGGGTGCTCTAAATAAAGAAAATGTTTCCATGCAAGCAATAAAAAAATGGTTATTTGCAAACCCAAAAGAAGAAAATCGAGTTCTTAATTATAATAAGTCTTTTGTTTTTTTTAACTTAGAAAATGAAGGGCCATTTGGTAATATAAGTGTTAAATTAGTTGGTGAAAGAAGTATTGCTGCTGATCAAAGAATTTTTCCAGCGGGAACTTTAACATTACTCGATTTTCCTTATCCTAATTTAGAAAATAATAATTCTAGTAGAAGTTTAGAAGAAAATTTTTCGCAACTCGCTTTTGTGCATGACACTGGTGGAGCTATTAAAGGACCTGCAAGAATAGATGTTTTTTGGGGAGAAGGTGTTTTGGCTGGGGATATAGCGGGAAAAACAAAACAAAATGGGAATATTTATATACTAGCCCCTAAATTAAAATGTAATTCTTTTTTAACTGCGAAGTTAAATTAATGTATTATTGGTTTTATTCCTTGTTTGTAAACGCGTTCCCGCCACTTAATTCTATTGGTATTTAGTAAGCTTTTAATTTCATCGAGTGAATAGCTATTGTCTTTTGCAAGAGATAGATCATAATAGTGACTACTTTCTAAGTCGATAAAATTTTGTCTGTAATTGGAATATAATATTATTTCTTTGTTGTATTTATGTTTTCTTAGAATTTTTGAAAAATTAATATTTAATATATTTCGGCTACCATACATAACATCAGCAATTATATAATCAAAAAAATTTAAATTATTAATATGTTTTTCTAAAAAATCATCAGGATCAGTAAAATAGAAAGAATTGCATTGGTTTTCTAATGCTGATTTCCAGATACTTAGATAAAAATCTTCATCATCAATAATTGCCACGTTAGCCATATTGTTTTCCTTTTAATGAATATATTCCTGGCAAGGAGATTTGAAATTCTAAATTGCATGAACTAGTGGTAAATGAAATGATACAGTTATTTTTCTTTAAAATTAATTCTATGACTTGCATTTCAAATTCATTTTTAACTGAGCTTATAAAATTAAGAAAGTTTTCTTTAGAATTTTTATCAAAATATTTAAATAAAACTGTAAATTTATTATTAGAAAAATTGACTAAAGTTTCACTAACATTGGTTTTGTTTTTTAAGAATAAAATTAAATTTATTATCGATTTTGTAAAATATAATTTATTAATTTCAATACTATCATAGTTATTTTCAGGAATATCTATGATAATATTTTTTTCATCTTTTAAAAGATCTATTAACATGCATTTGACATCATTAATTCTGACTTCTTCTAATTTAAAACTTAAGTAGTTGCAATAAATTAAGACATTATCTGAAAAGCCTTCTATTTTCGCAGTAGACTTTTCTATTTCTCCAGCTATGCCTTTTATAATAGCAAGAGGCTTATTGCTGTCTAAAGATGAATTTAACATTTTACTTAAATTTAATGGTTTTCGAATGTCATGCGAAATAAACTTTTTTAA
>CAYSZE010000125.1:0-4140 GCA_964435255.1 uncultured Oligoflexia bacterium | reverse complement strand
AGTCTATCATTGTCTTAAGTTCATAATTTGGCTTTTCATCCCAGCAGGGGCTTGAATTTGTCAAAGTATGAGTTAAGTCTATTATTTTATTAAAATTAAGTTCCATATTAAAATCCTTTCAAATATGAACTTAATTAATATAAAAATAATGATCAATAGTTAAATAAAAAACAAGAAATAATATTTAGAGTTAGTCTACACAAGTAGATTCTTATTCATTATTTTTTGGTAACACAATATTTCTTGCTTTTAGTCCTGACTTACTAAATATAAATTTGCCTTCTTGTAAAAATAAAGGGTATATTGAACTAGGTAATTTATTTGAGTCTTTTAACAATTGTAACGCAATTTCTGCCGCAGCTTTTCCTTGTCCCGCGCCAGTTAAAACCAAACCGCCAAGAGCTTTCTCTTTCCCAACGGCAAAATCCCAAAAAGAAAAAATTGGTTTTTGCGAATTTTTATCTGTCCATTTTATCAATTGTTCATGATCGACATATTTATTGTTGTCAAAGACTGAATAATATATACCAATAATTATAGCATCATATTCTTTATTGACTTTATTAATAATTTGTTTCCATTCTGTATAATTATCAATTAAAGAAATATCATATGTGATTTCTGACATATTTATAGATTTTTGATTATTAAAAAAGTCTTTATCAATAATTTGAGAGGTTCTTGACTTGTCAAATAATATTAAGACTTTCTTGGAATTTGGAAGAATTTTCTTAATATATGCCGCTGATCTTTTTATTAATGGTCTTTCTAAGACACCTGTTACATATTTTGGTTCTTGCGCAAAATAAATTCTGGGATTGTCATTTATTCCTAAATAAACAGTACGTATTTGATGTTGTTCTAATTGTGGTCCAACAAATTTTAAAGCAGGATCATCACCTAAAATAACTAAGGTTGGTTTTATTTTTTCAATTGCACTCAAGGCTTTTTTGCCCATAGCTTCATGTTCGGAAACGGGTAAAATTTTTGTATTCATTTCAAAAAAAGTTAACTTATAGTCTTTACCTAAGTGTTTCTTAAGTTCATTGACATAATCAATATCCCATTTGATATTTTGTGAATAGCTTTCAACTACAACAATATCTTTATCACCACAAAAAGCTTTCAAAGAAACTAAAAAAAATAGACAAAATAAGAGCGAAATTTTTTGCATTTTTTTCCTCAAATAATTTGATAAACTTCATTAGCTAATAAATAAAAAGCATGACTCCAACCTAACGGAACAATCCAAACTGGTTTGCCAGAATTAGAATCTACTTGTTCAGCAAAGAAACCTGCAGAATTACATAATTCTAACGACTTTTTGAATATTTCATATGCTAATTCATTTAAATTTGGCTCAGTTTTTCCAAGTTCATTAGCAGCAAGTGACATCCAAAAGCCAGCTAAAATCCAACTGTTTCCTCCCATGTAATGATCATTTTCATATCTCAGTGTTCCCATTTTAGTTGTAAGTTTATCATAACAAAATTCAAAAATGGAAATTTTTAAGTCAATCTCTACAGGAAACTCATTAAATGGGTAAATACAAGCAAGAAGTGAAATATCTGCTTGCAGATCTCGATTGTTATGCGGATCTACTGAGCGGGCAAATCGTTTTTGTTTTGCCACAAATAAATAGTGATAACAAAAGTTTTTACAAGATTTGAGGCTCTGCTGAATATGTTCAGATAATTCAGGAAATAAAGGAACGGCTCTTAGTAAGGCGGAATAAGCCGTCACATGTGCATAAAAATGCAAACCGTATGTTTCTTCCCATAAGTCAAAACTATTTTGTAATGAACCTTTGTCATTAAAATCATGAATAAGTTTTTGAATTCCTTTTTTTATGGTTTCTAATAGCTGATTGTTTTTTTCGAAATTTAAATATTCAATCATGGCGCAAATAACTAAACCCAGTTGATCAGCTTGTAATTCACACCAACTGGGTGCTTTGTTTCCTTGTGTGTCATACCTTTGAAAGTAATCAGAATGATGATTTTGAATATTTGCGAGAAAAAGAAGAATTTTTTTAGCAAGCGGATATTCTTTACATTTCATTAATGCCAAAGCACAAAATGCAGCGTCTCTAGGCCAGACAAAGCCGTAACCACCACTTTGTTGAAAATCGGGGTCACATTCTGGTGCAGCAATAATGCCACCACTAGTTTGATCGATTAAACTTTCAAGAACATATAAGGAAACAGACTTTAAATATGCTCTTTTCTGGGGTAATTGGCAATTTTTTAAATTTAAAATTGAATTTTTTTTCAATTTTGCAATCGTATCATTCACTTCTTTTTCTAATGCATAATTATCAAAATACATTGATAATTTATATTCTAATTCTTCTTGTTTTTTACCAAAACCATAAAATATAGTCACTTTTCCTTCGAAGTCATTTTCATTTTCTTCGGAACGCGTAAAAAGTAATGGTTGCGTACATGCTGCGGCATAGACTTTTCCCATTTCAATACGACGAAATTTATTAGGTTCTTGAATAAAATGATCAACAATTTCTCCAAGTGTTGCATAACTAGTGCTTTGTATGGCTCTGACAGCTTGAAAGTGTGAATAAAATGAACCGTTGCAGGCTCCTATACCTACCCAATAATTCTTAGAAAATGCGAAGATCATGTCTTCACCTGTTTCTGTATAAACAGTCTGAAATCTTTTTTCTGCGCAAATATTCCAATGTGATAACAACCAGAGATTAATTTTAGCGGTAGACAATTCTTTTGGAACAGTAAGTTCCCATTTTTCAATTAAAGCTTCGTGCAGCGCTAATGTTTTCTTTTTTATATTAACACCAAGAAATTTAGGGTGTTTAACATTCCAACTCGCAATAATTATTTTTTCTTCAGGGCAAAAATGAATTTGTATTTGATCGCGCAGCGGATCTAACCATATGCTTTCGCCGTTTATTACAAAGCCACAGATGGCAAACTCTAAATGTGAATGGCGGCTGTCTTTATATGGCCAAAAAAGACCTTTTAATTGGCCGTCTTCTCCAAGACAGGCGAGTAAGTTTTCTGAGGCTGTGATACTGGAGTAGTTTTCGCGCATATCGTTATGTCTCCCGCATCCTGATAAAGGTCATGCTCAGAGCCAATGGCATTGGTTTTTAAAAGTTTTCTGCATTTGATCTCTAAATCTTCTAATATATTTACATAATCGAGGTAGGCTTCGTATGGGCTGTCAAAAGGACTGAAATATTTATGCACGTCACCATCATGTGACCATTTAATGCACATGTAATAAAAGTGGTCACTTGTTAACAATTTTCGCCATTCTTCTAAAATTGCTGTATTATTTAAAGCATAAATAAGAGGTTTTAATTTATAAGCTTTGTTGATTGCGTCTTCTTGAATTCTGTTACCAAGCCAGGCAGAAATGTCTCGTTCTGTGTCTGCCCAGCTCAAAGGTCTATCGACACTCATTACGGCACGTGGTGGAAACTTTTCTGTGACTTCTGTTATTGTTAAGAACTCAAAACGTTTATCTTGACTCATAGAAGTAACAAAATGTTCTAGAAATTCAAAAATTCCAGTTTCGACCCATTGGTGTTCGCCAAATGTTTCATAGTCCATAAATAAACCTACAAATTCATGTTTGCCATCTAGTAACTTTTCATACCAAGATTTATATTTATCTGCAGTCAAAGGCCAAGCTTCCCAGGCTTGATTTGAAAAACGAAAAGCTAAATCATCGGATAATTTATAACTTTTAGGTAACAGTTTTAGCTCTGGATATTCTGGATGCTGAAAAACATGATGAGCATTCCAGCCAGCAGGAATAAAAGGATCCCAACCTTCAAGTAAACAAACTTTGAATCCAGAATTTGCAACTCGTTTTCCTATGGCATCAGAATAAATAAGCTCTGTATTTCTAAAAGCTTTCGGTTCTTTACCAAATAAATCGCGAATATTAGATTTGTGCAGTTCTATTTGGGAGTAAAATTCTTCTTCATCATATAAAGCGGCAAGACTATGATGCGATGTTTCACAAATAATTTCTGCATTGGGAAGGCTTAAGATATCTTGATAAAGTTCTAAAAGTTTAGGATCATATAATTTACATTGTTCTAAAAAAGTTCCTGACATAGAAAATGTAACTTTAAACTGAAACGGATAAGTTTTC
>CAYSZE010000124.1:0-2884 GCA_964435255.1 uncultured Oligoflexia bacterium | reverse complement strand
AGAGTTCGAGAACTGCTCTTTAATATTTTTTAATAAACTAATGTAATTGTTTGTATCACCTTTTGATAACTGAAACGATACTCCAGATTCCTGTGCTTCTTTCGTTAATTCAGTTCTCAAAGTATTTAAGTTATAATTTACCTGATCAAGCATATCTTGAGTTGATCCTGCTGGCAAATCTTTCAAAGCTCTCTTTGCTAATGTCTGTGGTTGGATCAATGTTCCATCAGGATTGAACTTCTGCGGAGCAGATTCTTTCAATGCTTCAAATGCTGCAGGATCATTCTTCTGCATCATAAGCAAAGCTCTATACTGAGAACCGTTTTGTATGTCTTCTTCTGTTGGTTGAAATACTTGTTGATAACGATTGACAGCAGCTTCTGCTAATTGCTTAGAGCCAAGCTTCTTGATCAAGTTACCAGCAAGATCTGATGCTCCACTAAGTAAAGCTCCTGTAAGAAATCCTGTACCACCAGCCATGAAGGTCTGTCCAAGAGAAGCATTATTCTGGAGTGCATTACCTGAACTAACTAAAGCTCCTGATGTTCCAAAGCCCAGAGCTCTTGACATTACAGTTGATCCTTCACCACCAGTTCCCAATGCTAAGATGTTTCCTGCAGTATCTACTGTCTCTCCAGCAAGCTGCTTGACAGATGATAAGGGACGATTGCCAAAGTCTCCAAGACCTGGGATGTTAACAAATGATGGCTTCTGCATGTTTGTCTCAATATTCTGCTGGATGTTCTTCGGAAGCAGTGGCTCAACAGCAGAAACTCCTGCTTGAGCAATTCTTGTTGCAGGTCTTACTAAGAGAGAATTGATTGGTCCCTTGATTAGATCCATTGGACTTAAACCAGGACCTGTAATGTCAATTGACGATGGTGTTGTTCCTGAGTTACCACTTGTATTCGTATTCATTAAAGAAGCAAGAATACTTGGATCTATAGTTTTGTCAGACTGCCCAGACTCTTGCTTTGCAGATGAGACAAAGTTCTCTATATCTTGAGGAGAAGCATTTGCATCTTGCAACTTCTGAATATAGTCTATTATTTGATCGTCTGTATATGGCATATTATTTTACTCCATATTTATCAAGAATCGACTGAGAAGTCGAGTTCAAGTTTCTATTAGATGATGAAACTCCACCAGTTAAATCTCGACCTGTTCCCAGACCTGATGGATTTGACAAGACATCATTATAAGCTTGAGCTTGTAAGTTCATCAGAGAGCTCATCTCAGCTAATGCAGCTTTCATACCACTTGGCGAGTAATTCTTGTCAATAAGTCCATTACCAAATTGTAACTTAAAGTCTGTTAGAGCACCACCAGAAGCAAAGACTTGTCCAATATCATCTGCGATATTTGTAACAGCTTGATTGAACTTTATTGCATCAGGGTTATTGATAGCGAGCTGGGACTTCAACCATTTGTCGTTGATTGCTGTGACTCCAGAACGAGCAAACTTATCAGAGAGACTTTGTAAGTTACTCATCGCTAACTGCAACTTCTTAATCGTTACTAAGCGATTAGCAGCTTGGTCTGCAACATCAGCAGAAGCAGATTTTAATGCAGCATAGTTAATCTCTGTCTTACCGATATTCTGATTCGGATTCTCAGTATAGTATTTCGTCATTGCATTACTTAGTGCAATACCCTGCATTGACCCATATTGACCACCAGCAAATGTTCCAGAGATCTGAGAGGGAGGAACACCCTTTGATAATTGTTGGTAATAAGAATCAGCTAAGCTTTGTAATGTTGACTGACTCTGTTGTGTTTGTGTTGATCCAGACCCTGTAGGACCATTAGCTAACTGTCCAGTTGTATCATTATAATCAGTTTCAAAGTGAGCAATAGCAGAAGCTAAGTTCTCAGCACCAATTTGATAAAGAGGAGTATTAGCAGTTACTCCCTTAATTCCAATTGTGTTCTTTAGATAGTCAGCAACGTTTTGTGCTGTATAACCCGTTGGTGTTCCTGTCTTTGATCCAGTGACCCAAACATTAACCAAGTCTTTAACAGAAGAATCAGCATTTAAACCAGTCTTTGTATTTCCTTCCATTTTCTTTTGAATATCATTTACAGTGTCAGTAAAGCTTTCTGCTGGAGAGTTATATTGCTTATATGACCCTGGTGTCCCATTGTAGCCATAACCAGAAACATTATTAACTGACTGAGATGTAATTGCTGGTGAAGTGAGAGATCTATTTGTTCCAGAAGCAGTTTTATTATGAGCGTAGCTCCAGTCAACTTTATTGTCAGGAACATCAGTCTGTCCTGTCATCTGTTTGTACTGCTGAAGAGAGACGTAATTACCTTGGGCATCTAAGACAGTCTTTCCATCAGGAGCCATATGCAACCCTTGAACTGGACTCATCAGAGACTGACTATCAATACCAGTTCCAATACCTCCACCAGCATTAGTAACTCCACCACCAGTAGCAGTATCAGAGATTAACTTATCAATCATTGCAAGTTCATCAGCAGAAGCACCAGAGAAGAAAAGAGATTGTCTGATCTGAGCAAGAGCGTTGAGTCTCTGTGTCGGAGTCTTTCCAAGCTCAAATTGCTGTTGCTGATTGCCAGCAGAAAGCAAGCTGAACATATTACTGTAATAATTCTGTCTAGCTGTTGTGATTGTTTGCTGTTCTGTAGCAAGCAACGAGTTTAATTGATCAGCTTGATTCTGATCATTCTGTAAGAGATACTGATCTCTTTGCTTTTCTAAGTCACGAATTCTCTTTTGCCCGGTGTCTTGAATCTGTTGAAAGAGAGCAGTATTAGTAGCAAATCCTCTACGAGACTCTTGTTCACCAGTAAGTTGATTTTGATTTGCTTGTTGTTGATAATAGATGTCTTCATTCGACTGATTCTCGATCTGCTT
>CAYSZE010000123.1:0-5760 GCA_964435255.1 uncultured Oligoflexia bacterium | reverse complement strand
AATTTGGATTTGAAACGATTGAGTATTTCTCAATCGTTTTCTTTTTTATTAAATATATTTTGTCGCTTTGAAAAATTCTTAGAATTTGATTATTTGCTTATAAAATCCACGTATATTAAATTATAATAGAACATATTTCTTTGGAGCCAAAGTTATAAATGCTTAAACAAATAAAATTAATAGTTTTTATAGTTGCATTTTTCACTTTTGCAAATTGTTTTGCATTTTTAAATTCGACAGATCTATTTGTTGAAGGCGGCTTTTCTAGTTATTACTTATTAGAAGATTTATACACAGGAGGTAATGGAAAAGTTACCTTAACACTTCCTTTGTTAAGTTACAATAAAACATTCGATATTGTTGCTGGAGGAAGTGCAAAAATAGAACGAACTTCATTTTTAACTCAAACACGCTATTATAGTATTAATAGTGATATAACTTCATATCAATTAGGAGTTGTTGGAGGTATAAAGTATAGAGTTATATCTCCTTTTTATATTTATCTATTAGGTAATGCAAACTATTCACCGTATACACAATTTGTAAATCATTTTTATTTATATAGTTTAGATTCATTTCAAAATTCAAAAGTTGATTACAATATGAATGCAGGAATAGAGCTTAAATTTATTTATAAAATCTTTAGAGATTTTGGTATTGGATTTTCTCTTTATGGTGCCTACGGACTTATAAAATATCAGGATACGACATTTTTAAGTTTAACCTTCCAAGGTAACCAAGGTGGATATATTATCCTTAATACAAATTTAAATTTTGTTTACTTTATTAAATGAATGTTATGGTAAGCAATTTATATGCGCTTGTATATTTAAAAAGATGAGAAATGACAAATATTTAAATTTTTAAAAAAATTTCAAATCTTAATAAATTGAAACAAAATAAAATCAGAAAGCAAAAAAATAATATTATCTTTTACATTTTGTAAAATTTCTGATATATGCAAGATAAGCTAGATATTTTACAAAATTTATTTAGTTTAGCTGAAATATTGTTAGATTAATAAATATCATTAAGCCTTAAGAAAAAAAATATTAAAATTATTTTGCGTTTATAATTTTTTTTATAAAGGCTTAATTTTTTGAATTTAAATTTAATTTTGGAAGTCATTCTTGGAAGGGAGGATTTGATCCAGTCTTATCAATATTCGCTTTTATTGAATTTTAGTGAAGTATTTAACAGCTAATATTTTAGGATGTTTATTATGAAAGAAATGAAAAAAAAGAAATATATGACGAATCTAGTAAAAAGTTTTTCAACAACACTGAATGATATTGAAAACAAATTAATTATGGAATCAGAAAATGATATAGATTTATTTAAGAAATTTATGAAAATTTCTGAGAAATTAACTTCTGATTTACAGCTAGATGCAGAATTAGGAAAAAAATATTTAGAACACTTCATCCTTGCTAATAAACAAAATAGAAGAAAAATTTTAGAACTTCACACTTATATGCAAAATCAAATTCCTGAAACAAGAAAAGATTTAAAAAAGCTTTCAAAAGAAATTCTTATTAGCTGGTATACTGGAATTGTAAAAGTAAACGGGATTAGCCGATTAGTAACTTATTCAGGTTCACACACATGGACAAAACTGAAAGGTATTAAACCACATGGTATTTGTGGTGGCCGCTTTGGGTATTGGTCCCGAAGACAGAGAATCAATTGATCTTCTCTTCTGCTATTTCTTTTAATAAATTAATATCTAATATTTCAAAATCAGTAATATTCCCAGAAACAGCACCAAGCTTTTTTATTTCAGAAAAAACTCTGCTAACTGTTTCTGGAGTCATATCGGATAAATCAGAAAAGTCACTTCTAGTTAGATATATTTTTTTAGCTGGATCTCTATTGGTAAAATAAGGATAAATTTCAAGAAAACAGGAAGCCAATCTTTGTCTCGCTGTTTTGTAGCGAACTCCTTCAATTCTATTATAAAGCATTCCAGTGTGGCTACAGACTTTTTTTAAAAAATCTAAGTAAACTGAAGAGTTTTTTTCTCCTATACCTGTTATAGCAACATGTGGAGTTGAAATAAGTTCACAGTTTGTTATAGCTGTACAAGTTCTTTCATAATAAGGAGATTTGGAAAACATTTCTAATATTCCAAAGCAATCACCATCTTTAGAAAGTGAACTTATGATAGATTTATTTTTTTCACATTCATTTGTGAATTTTACACATCCTGAAACTATAAAATAAATAGAATATGCTTTTTCACCAGCTACAAATATATTTTGTTCCCTTTTAACCTTTAATTCAGTAGAGCTTTGAAACAAGAGATCTAATTCTTCTGCATTTAAAGATGGAAAAAAAGATGCTAATTTTTTTGTTGAATTTATAAACTCAGATTTTTTCACAAAAAAGTCCTTTGCCCTTATATATCATTAGGTACTCAACCATTTTTCCCAAGTTTTACCACCATGTTTGTCTGTGAGTGAAGGTGTGATTTTTTCATGGGAGAGTTGAGGAAACGTATTGCTTAGCGAAGCATTTAACACATAGACAAATCCGCAGCCACCAAAAGAGAAATCTAAGCGACTATGCATAATTTCTTCTTTTGTTAAGGAAGATAAATTAAAGACATGTGCAAAGTTTCCAGAAAAAACTGACTTTTCCATTTCAAGACCAAGATTTTTTATAATTGCCTTTGTATATAGAAGTTGAGTATCATGTAAATATTTAGCAGTTATTCCTTCTTCTTTAAAACGTTCAGAAAAGCTGTTTTCCAAGATTGAATGAAACTCCCTTACCCATTCTTCTATTTGATCCTCACTTCTTTCTGCTATAAACAAGCAAATAGGAGTCAGACAGCCCCTACCATGCCATAAACTACATAACTTTGCTACATCCAAAGGAGAATAATGTAAATTAACTAACAAACTATTTTTAACATCTCCTTGTGGAATGAGTTTTGTTTTTGTGCCATTTAATAGCTTACTAAATGTTGCAACTGTAGCATCTGAACCAAAAACTATAACAAAATCAAAGTCATTATAATTTTTAGAAATTGCCCTGTCTTTTTCTACTTTAATTCTGGTTGGAAGAAAATATGGCGAAAGTTTTTCAACTAGGTCTTCAATTTTAGCTCTTACTTTAGAAGCGAAGATATCATCATTTCTAAGTGAAGGTAATTTTATATGAATATTTTTAGCACCCATAAGTGAAGCAATTCTGGCAGGATAAAGCCAAGTGATTGGTATATTTGCTGAACAAATAATTAAGATGTTTTTGTCGTTTAATGATTGAGAAATATTGGTATTTATATCATTCCAACTCATTAACGATTCAGCCAAATCTGACCAACAATAGGGCGTCCAAATATTTGGATTTAAATTTTGGATAAACTTATGGATATCTTGTGGGCTGGTAAAGATTTTTGTTTTTTCTTCAACATTATTGTTATTATTCTCTATTTCTGGAGTGGGAATATTTAAAAAGAAAAAAGTATCCTTAACATTTAAACTACATCCTTTTAATGTGGCATCAGGAGCTCTACTCTGCAAATGAAAAATCCCTTCGCTGGTGTCAATAATACAAGCTATATCTTCGGTAATTATTGTTGGCCAAGAATCCATATTAATTAAATCAAAAAATGCTAAAAATCCATATTCTCCTTCACGTAACGTTTTCATGGTTTTGAGATCAATAACTAAAGGAGTTAACGTAGCATTGCATTTAAATGTGCCATCATGAATATTTTTTATTGACCAAGCTTGTGATCCTATTTCACACATTCCATATTCAGAAAGAAATAAAAATTCCTCTGGATTACCATAGGCGTTTTTAAATAATTTAGTAGTTTCTTGGAGGGTAAAATTTTGTGTTCTTCCTTTAGTACCTCCTGTGTCGACTATAGCTAATTTTTTACCTTTAAATATTTTAGTTAAGTTATTTTTAATTACATATTCAGTGACTATTAAATGATGAAAAGTTGTGCCAAAAACTAAAATATTATCTATAAAATTTTCTTGTTTTAATATTTCAATTAAATGGCTACAATCACTTTCCACATCACAATAGGTAACAGAAAAACCACCTTGTTTGAACATATCAATCATAGCCGCAAGCGAACTTTTACTCCAGATATTTTTTGGAGGAATGAGACTGATAATTGGTATGTCATGTTTTAAATTATGAAAAGTCAAAAAATCGGCAAAGCTTTTGCATGAATTTTTAGCATATAATTCCAAACGTTCTGCATTAAAAATATGCTTTGCTTGAATATTATTTGTACTTCCACTTGAATAAAATGTAGTATCACTAGCAGAATGATGTCCAGAATGAATATTAAAATCTCTAAAACAACGGATTGGTAAAAAAGGAATTGTTGTGTTTACTTCACTAGTGGGGATAAAAATGTCTGTAAAAAAATATGGTAATTTTGGATTTAAAGTAATGAGATTCTGTTTTTGTTTCATCATTTTCTGCAAAATTTCTGTCAGTAAAAATTCTTTCATAATAAACCTACTGTTAGCTGGACCAGTGAAAAATGTGTTCGCAAAGTCTGTTTTTCATATCAGCTCCTTAGGGCTTTCACAATCAGGGCTTGCGAATGCTGCTGATACGCTTTAATTGTATGCGTGTTTGATTTTTTATTAAAGGGTTATAAATGGAAACAGCAAATTCAAATTCAGCAGAAAAAATACTTTCGCCTATACAAAGAGTGTTTTCTTTGTGTGGTTTTTTCTTTTTATTTCTAGGAATGGTTATTTTAGATCAAGCGACAAAGTTATGGTCTGAAAAAGCCTATATGTTAAGTTCATCGCTGACAGACATTAGAGATTATTCTCAATCTTTTGATAGTGTTTTTCGCTTAGGTAATGCTACAAATTGGCTCATATTTGAAACCACCTATGTCAGAAATACAGGGGCTGCTTGGGGGTTTATGGGCAATTTACCTGAGTCAATAAGACCTTATTTCTTTTATGTGCTGACAAGTGTGGCAATGATAATTATATTAGTTTTCTTTTTTAAAACAAAAGCAAATTTAATAATGACAAGATTGGGAATAGCCCTTATTTTTTCAGGGGCAGCTGGTAATTTTATTGATCGGGTTTGGTTACATTATGTAATTGATTGGATTCATTTTCAATGGAATTTTCTTGGTTGGAACTATGATTATCCAGTCTTTAATGTTGCAGATTGTTCTGTTACTTTAGGTGTTTTGATTTTGATAATTGAAACTATTGCTGATGAGTTGCGGAATCGTAAAGCTAAAAAGCTGGCAAAAGGTTGACAAATCCATAAATCCGTAAATGCTTCAATATAGTATTCTAATCTTTCAGAACCTAGTGGAGATAACGGATATGGCGCAACAGTTTTTGAAAAATTCTACTCATCGAGTCAATGAAATCTTCCAAGCAGGCATTACTGAAGCACTAAATGCGCAAGTTAAAATGCTTATTCCTGAATTTTTATTATTTGCTATTTTAGAACAAAAAGATTCCATCGCACTTAAAATAGCTGATGAATGTAAATTAGATGAAGTATTAGTGAAAACAACCATAATAAATGGAATATATGACAGTATTAATCAATTACAAAAAAAGCAGGACACGCATTTTTCCCAATCGCGCGATCCTACTGGAATGTATGGTTCTCCTGAAGTGGCTTTTTTATTAGAAAGAGCTGATATTGAAAGAAAAAATTTTGGTGATGCGTACATAAGCACGGGAACATTATTTCTTGCTTTTTTTGATTCGCGTTTAAGTTGTCGCGATATTTTATTAAAAGCGG
>CAYSZE010000122.1:0-3995 GCA_964435255.1 uncultured Oligoflexia bacterium | reverse complement strand
GTGGTGAAGAAAAAAGTGTTATTGAGCACGAATTAAATCATATATTATTTGCTATATAATTTTATAAAATGATTAAAATAAAAGGGTGATTTTTAAAACCGCCCTTTTATTTTAATAAAATTTCTAAAAATTTTTCTCGCTGATTTAAAAAACTTTTTGTAATAATGTAGTGATCTGTTTTTTCATATTCAATTTTGTTAATTTTTTTTTCGCCAAAATGATAAATAAAAGAGTTAGGATAAGAAAGAATAATTGGTGAGTGAGTGGCAATTATAAATTGCGAATTATTATTTACAATATTATGAATACTGGCCAGCATTTCCATTTGTTTATTAGGTGAAAGAGCTGATTCTGGTTCATCTAATATATATAAACCATTACCCCAAAATCGGTTTTGAATTAATGCTAGAAATGCTTCGCCATGTGATTTTAAGTGTAATGAATCACCGCCATAATTTACAAAAACAGCACCATCGTGATTTAGATTGTCTTCTAATTCATTACAAACGTTGTAAAAACTTTCAGCACGTAGAAAAAAACTATCTTTAGGTGTTTTATTCCATACTATTTTCAGAACATTATTTAATTGCGAATGAGTGTCTTTAGTTTTGAAATTAAAATTTTTACTACCACCTTCAGGATTTAACTTACTTAAAATTGCAATAGCTTCTAATAAAGTTGACTTTCCTGCGCCATTCTCACCAACAAAAAATGTAACAGCAGGGTGGAATGCTAGATTTGAAAAATTTTTGATTGCAGGAATTTTAAAAGGATATTCCTTTTTATTTATTTTAATATTTTCTTTAAGCATTAATTCACGAACATAAGTCATAAATTAGTCTTCAATATTTTGGAGAAAATCTTTAGCGAAATTTGCATAAGTGTCATTAACTATATTTTCACGAATTTTTTCCATTAACCTTTCATAAAACCATGTATTGTGGTAAGAAATAAGTTTCCAGCCAGTAGGTTCTTCACATTTTGTTAATTGGTGTAAATAAGCTCTTGAAAATCTTTTGCAAACAAAACAAGTGCAATTTTCATCTATTGGCATAAGATCTGTTGCATAAAAAGTTCTACGTAATTTTACTTTTCCAGAAAAGGTATATGCAACTCCTTGTCTTGCGTGATTTGTTGGAATAATACAATCAAACATATCAACCCCAGCAAGAACACTGCGTACTAAATCATGGGGCGTCCCTACTCCCATTAAGTATCTAGGTTTATTTTCTGGAAGTAATTTTGCAGTAAAATTTGTAAAATGATCTCTTTCTTCATCGGTTTCCCCAACCGCTAATCCTCCAATGGCGTAACCATCAAAATTCATATCAACTATCGTTTGGGCACTTTCTTTTCTTAAATTTTCATAAATAGCACCTTGGACAATGCCGAATAGAGAATTTTCTTCTTTAGTTTTAGCTTTTAAACATCTCTTAGCCCATCTATGAGTGCGATTCATAGCTTCGATACAAATATCATATGAGCTTGTAGATGGCACACAAACATCAAGTGCCATCATGATATCTGAGCCTATAATTTCTTGAAATTGAATATCAGATTCTGGAGTTAATTTTTTATAACTTTGGTCAATGTAACTTTTAAATGTAACGCCTTTTTCGCTGATCACCCTTTGATGAGGCAAGGAAAAAATCTGAAATCCTCCGCTATCAGTAAGAATAGGTTTATTCCAATTGATAAAACGGTGGTAACCATTAACTTTTTGTAGAATTTCTGGGCCAGGACGTAAGAAAAGATGATAGGTATTTCCTAAAATGATTTGTACCCCTATCTCTTCTAACTCTGTGTGATCAAGAGTCTTTACTGCACCGAATGTTCCTACGGACATAAATACGGGTGTTTCAATTGCTCCGTGGGCTGTTATAATTTGCCCCCGTCTTGCCTCTGAGTATAAATCTTTTTTAATAAGATTAAATTTAAGCGCCATTTTTAAGCCTGAATAAGTTTGAAGAGAATGCCAAAGACGTTTTGGCTTAAGATTCTTTATCGAAAGCAGAAAAAATAGCAATCAAATCTTTGCAAAAATTATTTAAACTTAAAAAATTTTTTATCTAATGAGTATTTCCCCGTACCAACAACTAAAAAGAAAAGTGATAGAATTAAGTAAATAAATGCGAGTTCGTAAGAGGGGCCACCTTTTTTTCCGATTAAATTTAAACCATATACAAATTTACTGGTATAAATAGCAACGCTCATTGTACAAGTCAGTCCTAAAGCGCTTAAACGACTAAATAATCCTAAAATACTAGCTATACCGCCGCAGAATTCAGAAGTGGCAGCAAGTGCCTGAAAAATAGCTGGGACATTTGAATTGCTCCCCATCCATGAAAAAGGTTCAAGAATTTTTCCATATCCATGCATTATAAAAGCATAACCAAAAAAGAAACGTAAAATTAACAGCATGAAATCCATTTTTCCACCAAATGATGGATTTGAAAAAATAATTTTTAACATAAAGTCTCCAAATAAATAAAATTAAATTTATGGAAAGAAATAAATATGAAATGTAAATTATGAAGTCAAGTTTTAAATAAACAGAACATTATAATTGTAATTATTATTGGTTTTTAGATTGTTCATTAACAATATCAGCAAAATGATACTTTTTAAATTCAAATTTAATTGCTTTAAATAAACCTGGAGAAAATTCTTTCCAAAACTTTTTAACAAATTTTGGATTACTACTGCTCATTTCAAGAGTTATTGTTGGAATAATTCTTTCATTTCCTGCGTAATTTCCTAAGCTTCCTGGATAAATACCTATATCTTTAATTTTATAATTTCCAGCACTTCTTGATAATAATTCAGCTAAATTTCTTGCTTTTTTTTGCTGATCTGTTAACTTATTAAAACTTAGTAATTTTGGAATTTCATAATCTAAGTCTAAAAATGCAAGTGGTGCATGAATTGATATGACCTTATCGGGATTGAATTTTTCAATTAGATCTGCTTGAAATTTAGTCCCTTGTTCTGAATTTGCAAAAAAACCTGGAAATTTTCTTCTGTCTTTTTCTTTTGAATTTTTCCAAACTTGATAGGCATACTTTTTCCATGCTGCTGTTGGAAAATTTCGATTTAAATCGACTCCGTTTGCATTAGTTCTTTTGGGAGGGTTAGCAAAAAAACCATCAGGATTTACCAAAGGGGCAACTATAACATGTGAGTTACTATAAAGTTCAGGATTTTTTAATAAGGTTTCAGCAAATTGAAATGCTAAATGAATAGGAGTGAGTTCGTCAGGATGCACTCCTCCTAAGACTAACGTTATATTTTTCTTTTGTTCTTCATCTAAAGTGTTATTAATAAATTCCCAATAAATTAAAGGATGACCATTTTCGCTGACATAATCAAATTTCCATGGAATGCTTATACAAGGGCTTTTTCCCCAATTTAATTTTTTATAAGTATTATCGACTTTATTGCAGAGATCAGAAATTTGTCTTTGAGTTTTTGCTTTATGTACATCACCAATAACATGAAATACAGTGAGAGGGATTCCTGTAATTTGTACAATCGATAACGGGATTGAGGTTTGATTATCAAAAATGGAATTATTATATGACTCGGAAAAATCAATAGCTCGACTTGTCTGCGAAAATAGCAAATAAGCTAATATTATCAAAGCTTTATATTTAATTCTACTCTGGCCTTGCAGGCTGCCCATGAGCCATCCTTATGAAAAATTTCATATTTATAAAGGTATAATGTAAACTTTATTATATATTGCAGCATGTTAACAAAAGCTTTGCAAGGCTTCCGTCATGAACTAAACTGTGGTATAATTCCTTAGGGAATTTCGTATACTATTAATAATATTGCGATTCATTATGATTCCTGTGAATGTTGTTTAACTTTTTAGGATTTTATTAAATGCAAAATACTGAGCAGTATAATGCTATTAAGCTTTTTATTGATGAAAAAATTTCTCCTGGTGTTATGGCACATGGGGGAGAAGTAAATGTAGTTAGCCTTGAAAA
>CAYSZE010000121.1:0-2885 GCA_964435255.1 uncultured Oligoflexia bacterium | reverse complement strand
TTAAATATAAAAAAAATGATAATCGATAATTCTGGTTCTGCAATTGTATATAGTGCTCTGTTAAATTCGATACAGGGAAATTCTAAAATAAGTAGTAAAATTAAAATTCATAAAGTACCTTATAAAATAAAATCTTATTATTTAGCTTTTTCAAAATTAACGAAAATAAATAATGAAAATATTAATTTTATTTGGGAGAAATTGAGTAAAATTATTAACAATAGTGATAAAATGCGAATGTATTTTAAGAAATACCATTTATCTTATGAGATTAAAAATTGAGTTTTTTTATTATGAGAGAATAAATTTAAAAAAGAAGTAAAACTAATGTTTTACTTCTTTGTGTTTGCGGCTATTAAATTAAGAGCACTACCAGCTTTAAACCAACCGATTTGTTGTTCATTAAAAGTATGGTTTAGCATTATATTTTCAGTTTGGCCGTCTGCATGCTTGACTGCTAAAGTCAATTGTTTACCAGGAGATAGATCTTTTGCATTTAAAGAGAACGTATCATCTTCTTTGATTTTTTCATAATCAGAAGGGGTGGCAAAAGTTAAAGGTAACATGCCTTGCTTTTTCAAATTTGTTTCATGTATACGTGCAAAACTTTTTACAATAATAGCTTTACCACCTAAATGCCGTGGTTCAAGCGCAGCGTGTTCACGCGAGCTGCCTTCACCGTAATTTTCTTCACCAATAACAATCCAACCCACTCCATTTGCTTTATAGTCTCTAGCAGTAGCAGGCACAGCACCTGTGTTACCATTTAATTGGTTTTTAACTTTGTTTGCTTCGCTGTTAAAAGCATTTATGGCACCAATGAGCAAATTGTTTGAAATATTGTCAAGGTGTCCACGATATTTTAACCAACTGCCAGCCATTGAAATATGGTCAGTAGTACATTTTCCTTTTGCCTTAATTAGCAAACGTAGAGCGTTAAAATCGTTGTCAACAATTGGTGCTTTGAAGGGGCTTAAAGCTTGCAGGCGATCGCTTTGTGGATTGATATTTACGGCAACGCTAGAGCCATCAGCTGCAGGAGCAACATAGCCTTGTTCATCTTTTACAAAACCTCTGTCAGGTAAATCTAAGCCTTTTGGTGTTTGCAGCATGACTTTTTCACCTTTGTCATTCATGACAGGCTCTTTAGTGAAATCGATAGAAAGATCGCCAGCTAGTGCAAATCCAATAACGGTTTCAGGGGAAGCGACAAATGCATGAGTTTTAGGGTTGCCGTCATTACGAGCTGTAAAGTTACGGTTAAAACTTGTGACAATCGAATTTTTTTCTTGGGAGCCATGACGTTTCCATTGGCCAATACAAGGACCGCAGGCATTAGCCATGACGTTGGCACCTAAATTTTCCAAAATTCCTAATTGACCATCCCGCTCAATAGTGGCTCTGACTTGTTCACTACCAGGTGTGATAAGGAACTCACATTTTGCTTTTATTCCTTGCGCAGCAGCTTGTTTAGCAACGGAAGCAACCCGATCTATGTCTTCATAGGAAGAATTAGTACAGGAGCCAATTAGTGCTGCACTTAATTGTGCGGGCCAGCTATTGTCTTTTACAGCTTTCGCAAATTGTGAAATAGGTGTTGCAAGATCGGGTGTAAAAGGGCCATTTACATGCGGTTCGAGGGTGTCTAAATCAATTGTAATAACTTGATCATAAAATTTTTCAGGATTTTTTTCGACTTCGGCATCGGTTTTTAAATATTCAGCGACGCTATCCGCAATTTTAGCGATTTCAGCTCGTTCTGTCTTCTTTAAATAATCGCCCATACGAGAATCATAAGGAAATAGAGAAGTGGTTGCGCCAATTTCGGCACCCATATTACAGATTGTGCCTTTGCCCGTACAAGAAAGAGTTGTTGTTCCTGGGCCAAAATATTCAACAATAGCCCCAGTACCACCTTTAACTGTTAAAATTCCTGCTAACTTTAGAATAACATCTTTAGGAGAAGCCCAGCCTTTTAAGGAGCCCGTTAACTTCACACCAATTAGTTTTGGAAATTTTAATTCCCAAGGAATACCAGCCATGACATCAACCGCATCTGCGCCACCCACTCCAATGGCGATCATGCCTAAACCGCCAGCGTTTGGGGTGTGAGAGTCAGTTCCTATCATCATGCCACCAGGAAACGCGTAATTTTCAAGGACAACTTGATGAATAATGCCTGCACCAGGTTTCCAAAAGCCAATGCCATATTTTTTAGAAACATTTGCTAAAAATTCATAAACTTCTGCGTTGTCTTTATTGGCTGTTGCCAAGTCAGTTTTTGCATTAATTTCAGCTTGGATAAGGTGATCGCAATGGACAGTTGAAGGAACGGCAACTTTAGGAATACCAGCAGACATAAATTGCAGAAGAGCCATTTGCGCAGTTGCGTCTTGCATAGCAACCCGATCTGGAAAAAAGTCTACATAGTCTTTCCCGCGCGCAAAATTATTTAATTCGGTTCCTTTTCCACCATTTGCTGGTTTTAAATGGGCATAAAGTATTTTTTCAGTAAAGGTCATCGGTCGGCCAAGAACTTTGCGGGCAGCATCTACGTTTGACTTAAAATTAGCATAAACTTTTTTAACCATATCAAGATCTTGAACCATAGCCAGAAACCTCCTAAAAACAAAAAAGAACCCACGGGTTTAAAAACGTGCGCACTACTCATGTCATAACGCCTTGTCGGTTGATATGAAACAAAGTGTGACAAAATAATTTCTTATGAGCTATAAAAATTATAAATACCTTAAGCACGTTTAGAGGGGTTAAAAAAAATTTTTCAAAAACGCTTGACTCTTTTCGTCTGAAAGAATATTTACCCGTTCACGGAAGTAATGGCCCTATCGTCTAGAGGCCTAGGACACCGCCCTTTCACGGCGGCG
>CAYSZE010000120.1:0-10789 GCA_964435255.1 uncultured Oligoflexia bacterium | reverse complement strand
CACTTGGCTTACTGAGGTAGCATCAGCGACAACTCCTGCTAAACCTTTTGAAAATCCTTGTTCTTCTGCCATAAAATGCCTCCTCAAATAATTAATATCATTACTTAATTTAGTATCGTCAATAAATAATACGTAACTCTTTGGCAAAGATGAGATCGCGTATTTAGACTTCTATACTCCTGTAAGTCCTCACAGACAACTATCGGACTAAGGAGAGAAGTCTTAAGCTTTTTTAGCATAATTAAAAAATTTTGTGCTTTCTTTAACTAATTCATGATAATTAATTGGTTTTCCTTCTTTTAAAAGCCATTTTTCAAACCAAGAAATACAATCTTTAAATTGATTGTCAGATATAATTCCACGAAATTTTTGAACAGCAAGAAAAACGCCATAAGAAATTAATACATCGATAGCACAATATTCTTCTATCTTATTTGAAGCATTGTTACAGTAATACTCATGAGCCACTAACGAACCATCCATTCCTGACATTTTACCGCCTAGGCCTATAGCTTTTGCTATAATATCTAGTCCAACTCTTGCGTTTTTATTATCATAATTACAGACAAAATTCATCAAATCAAAAACTTTATCAGAAGCGTATTTATACCGATAAGAGTCGTTACCTAAATTTTTAACATAATCTTCAATTGGACAAGTAACAAAATGTATTAAGCTTCTTTGTTCTAAAACCATTAGATCAAAATTTGCAATATTAAAACCACAAAATGTAACGGGCAGTTTCTTTAATTTATTCTTTTGATATTCAGATAAATTTCTATTTAAAGTATGATCATACCAATGCTTGTGAAAATCTTGGTATTTAAGAGAAAACTGCCAAAATTCTTCAATTATTTTTTTTTCGTACTCTAAAAATTCTGCATATGAATTTAGTTTAGGAATTGTTCGTTTAAAACCATCCATAATGTAATATGTTTCAGGATCAATATACAAAGCACAAATGGAAATGATTGCATGATAAATTGTTTTAGGAAAATCTATTTTTGCTATAGACTTAATTTCTTCTAACAATAAATAGTTATTCCAGTTTTCTTGTAATATTTCCAGTGACTTTGATTCTTCTAAGTAACCTTGCGCTAAAAGAGGGATGTCAGGTACAGTTTCTATATCAAAAATAAGAAAAGGAGCCTGTGGTCTTTCCATTTTTAAAATAGTACTAGATGGATTTAAAGTCATCGTGAGTCCTACTCGTCATTAAAGTCTTTATACTTTTCAATATGTCTGAATACCTCAGAAACATTCATTTAACTTCTGAACTCATTACTAATTATGCAAAGTGTTGACAAGTTTTTAAATAAAAAAAATAAAAATAGCTTATTGAACTTATACAAGTTTATACTTTCAATAAGCTTACAATTTATCTGTTGGATTTATAAAAAGGTGTTGAATGATATTTTTATTTAGCAAACGCTTGGTAATTATATTTCATACTCAATGAAAAAACCAGCTGTAAGTACAGTACCAACGTAGCTTAACTGAAGTCCCAACATTTTCCATGATATGTCATAGGTGACTTGTAGGAAAGGTAAATATTTAACATCATTAGCAATTGAAATTAGACGACTGTCATAGCCTTTAACAACCCCAAGGTTGTAACCTAAATCTGTAGAAAAACCATCTTTCGTCCCAGTTCTATAAATACTTCTATGAACAGCTGCAACATAACAACGATCATTAAAAGAGTTTATAAATGTGCCAAAAATGAAGCCAGAATAAGCACCTGCAATTAAATTGTGTTGCCAATTTTCTCCAGCATCAGCATTAAATAAAATACTTAAATGAAATGACCACATTCCCAAATATAATGCATCTTTTCCTGCTTTTCCCCACAAAAAAAAGTCTGAATTATAGTTACCTTCATTATTATTTAAATTAACATTTGAATTTAACTCTAAATTATATTTATCACTTCTATCAGCTAAGTCAGTAGAAGCAAATACATTATTTGTGAATAAAAATAACACGTAAATTATTGAAATTATTTTAAATTTTGAATTATATATTTTCATAATAATTGATGAAATCTCTAAGAAAAGAAAAAATAAAAAACAGCATATTTTTCTTAGCAAAAAACATGCCATTTATTAACATTCAGGAATTTAAGAAAAAATTAACCAAATCTTAAGAAAATTGTGTAAATTATTTACATTTATGCGCTATGATGTAAATAATTTACACAACGGTTTTAATAATAATATTAAATATTTAAGTAGATTAAAAAGCTTCTAAATATTTTCTAAACATGTCACATGTTTTTCCTGTATGACTTAAGTCAAAACCATCTACTTTTGCTCCTGCTTTACATTCATCTAACGAAAACCATCTATATCCAGGGCTATTTGGAATATTGAAAGTCTTTGTATGAACTTCATGGGCGAATTTATCTTGCGGAACAAATTTACGGCTATCTAAATAATTTTTATCAAATTTAACAACAAAAAGCATATAATCATTTGACTGTAATACCATAAAACGCTTCGATAAATCTAATTCACTATTTAAAGAAATATATTTTCCAGCTTCTTCGTCAAATTCACGAATTGCACCTGAAATAGGATCTTCGCAGTCGCCATTGTTACAATTTTTCACTTTATTATCATGGTATGCGCAAGATCCACCAGGGAAATTCCACCATTTTTTTAACTTAGGAGATCGCAATTGCAATAAAAATCTTTTTTTAGGGGCTGAATTATCCACTATTAAAACACCACATTTATCAACATATCTGGTAGGCAATACGCCATCAGAAAAGTAGTGTGCAACTTTTTGAATTTTTGGCAATGGCATAAATAATTTAGTTGTCGGACTATTTACTGCAACTTCTGCAAGTACGGCAGGACTATCATCATAAAAAAGAGTTGCTTTTTGATTATTTATTTCATTAGACTTATTACCTTTAACACAAAAAACATCACTGTTATTTAAATTAGGTAAACTGTTCTCAAGAAGTAAATTATTTCTATTTAAGTTATTAGCAGGAGAACATACTGAACTATTATGTGTCACAACAATTGGAGAATTGTTATTAGCCAACAAAAATTCAATTTCTTTTTTTAATCTTGGGTTTCTCTCAGTTGTTTCAAATGCTGGTCTTTTATAAAAATAAAAATCTTTTAATGTATATTTTACTTCAGTATGCAACACACCATCCACATCAAATCCTATTTTTGCTCCTTTAGGACGAGCAAATGGAGAAGAAGGATCTTCAATTGTATATAAGTCATCTGTAGCGACTTCATTTTGATGAACTGATTGCGAATTATTACTGCTATTTGAAGAACAGCCTGTAATTAATACTAGAAAAATTGCTGTTGATTTTAAAAACTTCATAACTATGCCATTTCTGAATAATCTATATTATTCTTAAAATAATTGCTAAATTTAATAAGATATTAATCAAATTAAAAGAAACCTTTTTCTATCATAATTAGAAAAAATATCAATAATAATTCATTAGAAATATTATATAATTATCTATAAATTATAGTTAATATATATGTATTATTTATATGTTAAATCGAATATAAAAAAAATTACTCTTTCCCTGTTTATTTAAGAGACAAAAATCTTATCTTGTTAAAATAAAGATATTTTATGACTGATTTTAATTTTTTAGCTGTTTTTACAAAACATAACAAACATAAGGCTACAATCTATTATTTTCACCTTAACATATTAAAAACGCTTAGTTATTTTATCAATATTTATTAACACATTTTTTTTTTTAATATTTTTGTCGATTAAAATTTTATTTTAAAAAAAACTTGCCAGATAGTTAATTTCATTTTAAATATATTATATGTTGATTTTAGTTAATAATTTCAAAAGTTTCTAACATATCTGCAAAAGTTTTCAAGGTTCAAAAAATTAATTATTGTCTTCAGGAGCAAAAACTCAAATGTTAAATAACAACGAAATTGGCAATCATTTTAAATTTTGTACTGGCGTCACAAAACTCGATTTTTACCCCTTTGCAGAGATAAATAACTGGAAAAATCTGGGCTATTGGCTTTTAGTTTTAAAACCTTATATCGATAAAGATAATAACAATGATGGCATTCTTGAATCATATACTTTTTGTGAGCAAACAAACTCTTTTGAAGGAACGATATGCTTAAAGGCCACATGGCAAGATGGCACCCCTGTCAGTAGTTTTGAAGCTGCTATGGGTATTGCTAAAGGTTTGGCTCATAGAAAAAGCTCCTGTTCTATCCAAGTTAAAGGAACAGAAGAAATAACAAAATATGCTTGGGAAAGAAAACATTACAGTGGTATAGAAATTATTTCTCCTATAAAATTTAGGTTGTATTTTGAAGGCAACGTCCAAAATTTTAAAGGGATTCTTGAAGACATTTTATCTTTTACGACTTTAAGAAATATTCTCTGGCCTGTTCGTCTAAATTCATATACACACCCAGCTTATGACCCTGGTTATTTTGATATTATCAGTAAATACCCTATAAAATTTGAAAATGGTAAATTTTTCTTAAATGTTCTTGGAAATTTAGTTGAACTAGCAACAATACAACATAAAATTAATTATGATTTTTACTTTAATACGGCCGATTTTAATCAGTTTAAAAGTGAATCAGATTCAGAAACTAATTTTATTTTAAATAAAAAGCAAAATATGCATACTTTTGTCGGAATTTTTAACTCTTTAAGCAAAAATTTTGATGATATAAACCAGCGAAAAAAAATTGCTAGTATTTTAAGAAAAATTGCTTCCGAAGGTGGTGACTTTGAAAAAATACATATGACTCATGGTCATTTTGATATAAATGAACCAGGACATAGAAACGATATTTTATGGGAAAAAAGAATAGAAGATTTCCCTGAAAATTTGACCGAAATTAAAATTGCTTTACCTTTCTTTTCAGCAAAAAATAAAATTTTAACTAAATTTGAAATGGAAGCTGAAAAAAGTGGAATAAAAATTACTTGGATAGATTTATCAGAAGAAAATGAAAATATTTTAGATTATGATTTGCAAATTGTTATTGCGCGTGTTCAAGGGAATAGACAAATTTGGCTACAAAATGCAGTAAATTCTTTGAGTTTTTTACAACAGCTGGAAAAGTTTCCACAAACTTTAAAAGCTCTAAAAAATATTAATTTATATTCTGCCTCAACTTTTCCTCTAAAACCAAATTTACTAGAAGAATTTGAAAAAGCTGCTTATGAGGAAGTTTCTGTCATACCTATATTCAGAAATCATCTCCATACATATTCCAAAAAAAATCTTCCTATAGTATTAAATATTTCTGAATATAAGGAATTCTATTTTTCTTTACACAAATAAAAACAGAATACCTTTAAGCTTATAGAATATTTATAGTATTTTTTATTAAACCCAAGGTATCTGGAATGTCTTCTTTTTTTTCCTCTCTTTATAAAAGCTCTTTAAGCCTATTAACCGATTTTTACCAACTCACTATGGCTTACTCCTATTGGAAAAATGGGATATCTGAAACTAAAAGCGTGTTTAATATTTATTTTCGGAAAAACCCCTTTCAAAACGGTTATTCCATAGCTTCTGGTTTAGAACTAGCCATTGACTACATTGAAAATTTCTCCTTCTCTGATGAAGATATTGTTTACTTAAGAAGTTTAAAAGGTAACGATGGCCAGAATCTATTTGTAGAAGAATTTTTAACGTATTTGAAAAATTTAAAGTTAACTTGTGATATTTTGGCTTTTGAAGAAGGAAATGTCATCTTTCCCAATGAACCATTATTAAGAATTTCAGGCCCTATATTACAATGCCAACTTTTAGAAACACCACTACTTAATATTTTAAATTTTCACACATTAATTTCTACTAAAGCAGCTAGAATTGTCAGTGTGTCCAATGGGATTCCTGTATTAGAATTTGGCTTAAGAAGAGCACAAGGATTAGATGGGGGTTTAAGCGCCAGCAGAGCTGCATTTATTGGCGGTTGTTCTGGAACTTCCAATACGTTAGCTGGCAAATTATTTGGAATTCCTGTTAAAGGAACTCATTCTCATAGCTGGGTTATGGCTTTTGAAAAAGAAATAGAATCTTTTTATGCACTTGCTAACGCTATTCCAAATAATGTGGTTTTCCTAGTTGATACTTATGACACACTTAAAGGAATTGAAAAAGCTATTGAAGTGGGTTTATGGTTAAAAGACAGAGGCAAAAATCTTATTGGAATTCGCCTAGACTCTGGCGATCTTGCTTATTTAAGTATTGAAGCACGAAAAATGTTAAATGCAGCAGGTCTAAGTGAAACAATTATTATTGCCAGTAATGATTTAAATGAGCACGTTATTGCTAGTTTAAATGAACAAGGCGCTAAAATTTCTGCTTGGGGAGTTGGCACACAATTAGTGACCGCTTTTGACGAACCTGCTTTAGGAGCTGTATTCAAACTTACTGCAATTCAAAACAAGCAAGGAAAATGGAAACATACTATTAAACTTTCCGAACAATCTATTAAAATATCGACTCCAGGTATATTACAAGTTCGCCGTTATTTTAAAGATAATTATTTCTTTGCTGACATGATATTTGATGAATTGACATATAAAAAAGAAAAAGAAACTATCATAATTGATCCCATTGATATAAACAGGTTTCATAAAATTACAAAAAATTGTGCTTATGAAGACTTATTGAAACCAATTTTTATAAAAGGTAAATTAGTATATCAAAAACCTTCGCTTATTAAAATTAGAGAAAAATGTTTTGAATCTTTAAATCAATTACATCCAAGTATTAAAAGATTATTAAATCCTCACCATTATCCAGCGGGCTTAGAAAAAAACCTATTTGAGTATAAGTTAGAATTAATAAGAAAACATAAAAATCATTCTGTTTGATAGCTTCCTTGATTTAGTTCTCTAATTTTTTCTAATGAAGATCGTGTACCAAAAATAAATAATTCATCATTTTCATAAAATACAAAAGTTGAAATGGGATTTTTAATGCGCACATTATTTCGATTAATTGCTAAAACTATACAATTATAATTTGGTCTTATTGCTGCCTCTAAAATAGTTTTATTTATAAATGGATGTTCTTTATTTAATCGAATACCAGCTAAAATACATTGATCTAAAGAAATCATACTTTCATCGAAACGTTCTTCTCGGCAAAATTGTTCTAAATCTGTTACTGATTTTTCATTACCATAAACGAGTAAAGTATCATTTGATTGAATGACTTCAGAAGCTTTAGGTGCGATAATAGTTCTATTATCGCGACTAATTGCTACAACATTCACTGTGAATTTTTCTCTTAAATTTAACTCGATAAGCGTCTTTCCAGCAATTCTTGCATTTGCCGAAACTTGGACAGGAACAAGATATTCATCCCAAGGTGCTAGTCGATCTAAAGTGGCAGTCACATTTTTAGCCGTCATGAGCATATAATTCTTTTTAAGTCGTGATTTTGTATTTTCAATTAAATAATTAATACCACGAAATAGAGAGTATTTTTGATAGAATGGTAGCATTCTATTTTCTAGGGAAAAATTAATCACTGCTTGTGAGTATGACTCCATAAATTTACAAAATTTTGTTGGTAATAAAGATTCAGCTTTATCAGCAAAAGCAAGCATTCCTCTTACTGTAAATGGTGTTATTAAAATAGTGATAATTGCTGTAGCAACAATTGCTGAAAAATTTTCATTATCAATAACGCCTAAGCTAACCCCCATTTGAGCTATTACAAATGAAAGTTCACCTATTTGTACCATAAAAGCACTTGTTCTAATAGAGTCTTTTACCCCTGAACCAGCGCATAAATTAAGAAACAAATTAAATAGGAATTTTCCAAATATGATCGTAGCTACAAAACTAAATATAACATACCATTTTTCGATAAAAATCGTCGGTGAAAATAAAAATCCAATCGAAACAAAAAACACTAAAGCAAAAATATTTTTTACTGGCTCAATTATTTCTTCTATAATTCTTAACTCTCTACATTCGGATAAAATGGAGCCCATAATGAAAGCGCCAAGAGCAGGAGAAAAATTCCAAGAAGCAGATAAAAATGCTAACCCTAAAGCTAAACCAATACTTAATATTACCAAAAGCTCTTCTTTACCAGAGTGAAAAGCTGAATTGATAATTCTAGGTAACAATAAAGTTCCTAATAACCACCATAATAAAATACTACTTACAAATATTGGTACCAGTTCAAGTAGTGCAATATCACTACCTGTTACAGAAGTTGATAACCAAATGATCATAAAAATGGCCAAAGAATCTTCAACCAACAAAACTGCCATTAATTTATCTGCAAATCGTGCGCTTTTTAAATGTCGGTCTTCTAATATTTTTATTATGACTGCAGTAGACGCAACAGAAACAACGGAACCAATAAAAATAGCTTCAAATCCATTGATTCCAATTAAGTTACAAACTTGAGTTCCCACAAACCACATTAACAAGACTTGAATAAAACTGACTATAACGGGAGAAAATCCGATAGATTTAATTTTCCTCACACCAAAATGGAGTCCCATTGAAAACATTAAAAGCAACACACCTAATTCGGCTAAAGTACTAGCAGATTCCTTACTTACAACGTAAGGTGTATAAGCAATAGGTAAAGATAGAAGGACTCCACCAAAGATGTATCCAAGTAACAAAGGTAATTTTAGAAATTTTTTAAATATCCAACCAAATATTCCTCCTGTAAGAAGGATTGCTGATAAGTCTTGGATAAATATATTATGCATTTATATTTACTCCTTTAAGTTCAACAAAAAAAGTAAAACTACCTTAAACATTTCTTGTATAAATAGGAAACACCAATTGCTACTATCTCAAGGAGAAAAATTATGCAAAGTCTAAACATTTTTATGCACAAGCTCCTAGATTATGCGGGATTATTTCCTCCAGCAAAATTGCCCTTGCATGAGTCACTCGTTAATTACTCATCGTATACTAAGCATAAACAAAATAATTGGTTAGGAAAATTTATTCTGCCAATTCACAAAATTAATGAATGTATGGAAATTATGACAAAACAAAATGTTTTCAACAACAATAAAAACAAAGTCGAATTTTCTATTATTCTAAATTCTTGTGAAAAATTTAATGATCTCAACGGCATTATAAAGAATGATCTTTCCATAATAAAAGGTATGTCAGAAAATTTATCAAATGATATTGAAATTGATAGTATTGAGTTTTATCCACCGAAAGAAGTTTATCAACCAGACAAAGTGGCATTATTTAGCACTATGCTAGACCTTGTAAATGAAGCTTTTTATTCAGAGAAAAATATAAAATATAAATATTTAGAAATTCCCTTTTCGGAAAACATTAATGAGTACATAGATTTAATTGCAAAATGCAATTCAAAAAATAGAGATAAAATTTTTATCAAATTAAGAACAGGTGGCATTACACCTGCTCAAATACCAACTGCCTATCATATTGCGCAAGCTATACGTTTATGCGCCGAACAACAAATACCTTTAAAAGCCACTGCTGGGTTACACGTTCCAGTACCAAATGACAATCCTGAAGTAGGAGCAAGGCTGCATGGATTTTTTAATATTTTTTCATGCCTACTACTTTGTTACTCTAAATTACTCTCTATAACTGAAATGGAATATATCATCACAAATTACTCTTATAGTGATTTTAGTTTTAGCAGCACAGGACTGACTGTTGGAAATAAATTTATTAGTAACGAGAAAATGAGCGAACTAAGAAATTCTTTTATAAAAAGCTTTGGAACTTGTAGTTTTTTAGAACCAATTGAACATTTACATAAGAATAATTTTATTTAAGGAATGAAAATATGGAGCAACTGAAAACTTGGTTAGAAATAGACGCGCATCATGACTTTTCCATTTATAATATTCCTTTTGGAGTTTTTTATACCAATCAATCCCCTCAAACAGCGCGTTGTGGAGCAGCTATTGGCGACTACATTATAGATTTATCTTCTTTGCTGCATTACGGCTATTTTCGCCATATTAAAAGTTTAAATGAAAGCCATTTCCTAAGTACTGAACTGAACTCTTTTTTAGCTCTTGGCAATACAGTCTGTAATGATGTCCGTAAAACCATTCAAGAATTATTTTCAATTCAAAACCAGATATTAAGAAAAACACCTGAACATTTAGAAAAAATACTGATTCCCATGCAATCTGCAAAAATGTTATTACCCATAAAAGTTAACGATTATGTTGATTTTTATTCAAGCCTCGAGCATGCCACCAACGTGGGGAAAATGTTTCGCGATGAAAAGAACCCTTTACTTCCCAATTGGAAACATATCCCTATCGGATACCATGGGAGAAGCAGCTCAATTGTAACTACTCAAACAAACATTATACGTCCGAAGGGACAATTGTGCGCTCCCGATTCATCTGAACCAACTTTTGGCTTATCTAAACAGCTCGATTTTGAATTAGAAATGGCTTTTGTCACTAACAAAGACACTCTTATGGGAGAAAATATTACCCCTGATACTGCCTCAGATTATATCTATGGGCTTTCCCTTTTTAATGATTGGTCTGCCCGTGACATCCAAAGGTGGGAATATCTCCCATTAGGGCCTTTTCTAGGGAAAAGCTTTGCCAGTTCAATGTCACCCTGGCTGGTCTCATTAGAAGCTCTTGCTCCCTTTGCTCTTCCTAATTTAGAAAAGGATGTCTCAGAATTAGACTATCTTAAAAGTTCAAAAAAAGGCCGCTATGACATACAACTTGAAGTCTACCTAAAAAGTGAGCATATGAAGGAAGAATTTTTAATTTCTAAGTCCAACTATAAGTAT
>CAYSZE010000119.1:0-2517 GCA_964435255.1 uncultured Oligoflexia bacterium | reverse complement strand
CTCACCTTCTCTCAGCAACAATTTTACAAAAGAGCTGTTCAAAACATCAATTAGTGTGACTGTTTTAGGTGAAAAGTACAACATACTAAATCATCATTATTTAATTATTTACCTCGCAACTCATATTTTTCATCATAACTTCAAAGGTTATCATAGGTACTCTTTTTTATCTGATGTCATTAAAAAAGGGTTACCAGACATGGTTAAAATTTTCAAAATTGCTGATCAATTTAAATTAATCAATTACATTTATCCTGTTTTTCTAATCTATAATAAATATTATTTGCCAAAAATAAACATCAAAACATTAAAGAATTATCAAACTAAAAGAATTAGAAAGTTTTCGGAACGCTTAGCTAAGAAAATAGATATATTTGCTGATGAAGACCTTTTCTCTTCTGCACTAAATAGGATGATCTATATATATGTGTTCTCAGATGCTAACATTATAATTAAAAATGGGATATTCTTTGTATTTGCTTTTAAAATATTAATTTTTCTTCGCCCCCTGGTATGGGTAAAAATCGTAGAATTCATCATAAAAAGAATTCTATTTTTTAATTATAATCTTTTTCTTAACAAGAATCTCAAAAAAATCATCAACATCTTTTAAAGCTTTTTCCTGATCAATTTCGTATTTTTCAGTAAGTCGTAGGGCTATTGATTCTTTTCCCATACCCAGTTTAACACTTTCCAGTATAAACCCTGCTACTTCATTTAAAGTGTACAAGGTTGAATCTTCTCCAGAAAAAATGGTTGTTTTATTACCAATTTTTTGACTTATAAAACCTTTATTTAGCTTATATTGTTTATTCATTGTGTTTATTTAATAATCCGATCAAACTTTCCTTATCCGCAAGACCAAAGCGTAATTCATAAAAAAAATTTTCTTGGTAAACTAATCGAAAAAAAGTTTTTATTTGATTTTCATAATCATTTTGGGTTGAGAATATTTGCGAAACAAACTTCCTAAAAACTACATCTTTATTTATCAGTCGTCGAATAGAATGACTAGAATCTTTTTTTAAAAAAAATGCGGCGTGTAGAGGAAAACCTTTAGAAGTTTTTTTGATCCAGGAATTTTTTTCAATCAAAGGTGTTGAGAAAACCATAAATGTGTCGTTTATTTTCCTGATTATAAATGAGTCGTCTGCAACCGGCAGATATTTCTCCGCCAGTATAGTCATAATGGTTGATTTTCCTGCTCCTGACTTACCAAGAAAAATTATCGCTTTATTATTTATTACTGATGCAGAACCATGCACAATCACTCCATTTCTTTCTTTTAGTAAAATCTGCAGTCCATTTCGGAGTACTAGATAAAATTGATCTTCGCTTAGATGATAGTAAGTTTTTATACTATACTTACTTTTGTATTCAAAAAGTTTTATAAATGTTTCTTTTTTTCTTTTTCGAACAAAACTTTCGATCTCCAAATTTTTTGATAAATGGATTTTGAAGTGCACTTTACCGGAATATTCGCTGCGAATAAATCTTTTATAGTAGTTTGTTAATTTTTCCTTATAGTAATAATCATACTTAAAGGGCGGTTCACTGGGTTCAAAGGATATCTCAAATATAAATTCAGCTATTTGAATGGTTAGCTTTTCCACCAATGTATTATAAACTAAAGAGGTTAATTAACAAGATTTACTTGATATACCTTCAATCTATTAATATACTTAGATTACCGTTATGGATAATCAACTTTTACAAACTTCTATAACACCAGCTCAAACCAGATCACGTCTAAAATTGGTTCTTGTATTTGTTCTAACTATATTAATTTTATTAGTGATAGTTGATATTTTTGTCCATTTATTTGTACAGCCTATACCGATAACTTTTCAAAATGGGCCTATTAAGCATGATTACGACCAAATTCAATTCGCACTGCCAAGGAAATTTGAAGAATCCACTAATATAAATCATATTCTAATTTTGCAGTTCTACGATACTGTTGACAAAGTTATTCAATCACCTTTTGGGATGCAACTGATACTAGCTAATAAAAATACGCCCCCTCTATATATAACCAACTCAACATTTATTTATACTTTGCTAGACTATACCTCAACAGTAAATAGTACGGTAGAGGATCTTTACCCGGGAAGGAAAGTTAGAATTGAATATGCGTTAGAAACAGGTGAAAATCCCAAAAAATACCTTAGAGCTGTGTATATCATGGATTTTAATTAATATCTAAGACATTAGTTATACAATTTACTTGTTCTTCAGTTGATAAAGTATCTGAATCTACTTTAATGTTGTATTCTAAAGGTTCTTCGTAGGGTTTTTTAGGATCATTTTTTAGATCCCGGTGAACATACACCCACAAAGGTGAAATTAACTGACTTATTTTATTTCTGGTGGATTCAAAAGGGGCAATAACGGATACAATTACTATATCTCTTTTTGCTAAAACCAGCGCAAGCCTAGCAACTCTTAAATTGTGCTCTTCCCTATCTTCTTTAGAAAAACCCGCGCCCAGGGATATTGACTCTCTCATTTCATCAC
>CAYSZE010000118.1:0-6699 GCA_964435255.1 uncultured Oligoflexia bacterium | reverse complement strand
TGATAGTGATACGATTGATATGGTTATGGAAGAATTTTACCAAATATTACAATCTAATAAAAAATATTTTTTAGGAAGCAATGACTTTACTAAACGGCTTATTGAATCTGCTTTTAAAAGCGACCAAGCCAATGCCTTAATTGATGAATTATCTTTAACTTCAAATGCTAATTTAGAATCTCTTGAATTGATTGATCCAAAAACATTAGCAAACTTTTTACGAAGTGAGCATCCCCAAACGATGGCTTTAATTTTGGCGCATTTAGACCCTAAAAAATTTGCTGAATGTCTTAAAATCTTACCTGAAAGTTTGCATACAGAACTCATTTTAAGAGTGGCTAGTTTAGAAAGCGTTTCTCCAGAAATCATTGATGAAATAGATGATGTCTTACGCAATGAAATACAGAGATTAGGAAACGTAACGAGTTCAAAAGTTGGCGGTATTGATCCAATAGTAGAAATGCTAAATTTAATGGATAAAGCAACACAAGAGAATATTTTGGATAGATTAGAAGAAAGAGATCCTGATTTAGCTGAAAACATTAGAAAATTAATGTTCGTATTCGATGACTTAATTAAAATTGATGATCGAGGCATTCAAACAGTTCTACGTGAAGTTAAACCTGAGCAATTAAAGTTAGCTTTAAAGACTGCTTCCGAAGGTGTCAAAGAATTAATTTATAAGAATATGTCACAGAAAGCAGCTGAAAATTTAAGAGAAGAAATGACTATTATGGGACCAGCAAAAATTTCTGATGTTGAACAAGCACAATTTGCAATTGTCCAAGTCGCACGTCGCTTAAATGATGAAGGTAAAATAGTCATTTCAGCAAGTGGTGAAAATGCCTTAGTCTAACGGAGGCGAAATATGGCTAACCGCCAAGGTAAATTAATAAAAAAAACTGATGAAAAAATGATGGATATGTTGGATATGGAAAGTTATCCATGGCTGCATTTTAATGAACAAAGCCTCATTTTTCCTGACAATGTTAAACGGACAGTCATTTTAGAAAAAATGCATGATCCGCAAGAAATATCGCAAAAAGTAATTGCCGCTAAAGAGTTTGAAAAACCCTTTGGGATGAAATCGAAACCATTATTGCCGCGAGATATGACAGAAGATTACAAAAGAGGGCAGAGAGAAGCGCTAAAACGCCGTCGACGGACAATGATGGATGAAGAAGAAGCTATGGCGCTTGAATTAGCTGAATTGGAGCATATTGAAGAAGTAAAATTAGGTAAAATAAATTTAAAAGATAATAATAAGTCTGATAAAAAATTTGAGAAGTTTGATCCAAACCAAAAAGAAACCGCAGCATCAGAAAACTCGGGGACACCTGAAACTATGCAGACTGGTGGAAACATAAACACCTCAGTAAAAGAAACAGAAATAGAACAAAAAAAAGAAAATTTAGAACAAAATCTACCAGCAAAATCACAAGTGGATCCTAAAGTTTTGGAAGTAGAAATGCAAAAATCTAAAGAGGAAGGATATCAAATTGGTTACAAAGAAGGACATGTGGTTGGAGAAAATCAGGGAAAAGAAGAAGGATATAAAGTAGGTTTAGAAGAAGGAAACAAAGTTGGATTTCAAAATGGTGAAGAAAGAGGATTAATTGCTGCTGAATCTAAATATGATAAAGCTTTTGCAAATATTTCAGAAGCTGCTGTAAAAATGAATGCGTTGAAAACCACTTTATTAGAAGAAGGTAAAGATATTTTTATAGAAGTATTAAAATTATGTTCAGAGAAAATTTTACGTGAACAAATAAAATCGAATGATACTACACTATTTAAAATTTTTGATGAAGTCATAAAAATGTTTAATGCAAATAGTTCTCTTAGTATTCAAATGAATCCAATTGATGCACAAAGATTAAAAAAACATATTGATTCTCAAAATGATAGTCATAAAATAAAAATTAAAGAAAATTCGCAATTAGATATTGGAAACTTTCAAGTAGAGAATGAAACTGGAGCTTCATTAGTTGATATAAAAAAGAATGTTGATGCTATAATTGAAAATTTAAAAACAGATTTATTTAAAGAAATATCTGCTGAAGATGAAAATAATACTATGAGTTATGAAGAAAAAAAGGCAGGATAATTGATGTTTTCAAATCAAGCATTAGCTAAAATAAAGAAACAGCGTGAAATTTTAGAACCAAATAATAATTTCCAAAGTTTTGGTAAAGTAGTACAAATTGTTGGGACTGTTATTGAAGTTACCTTATCAGATGCCCCATTGGGCGCATTAGTTAGAATATTTAACCGTGAAAAAACATTTTCAATTGAAGGAGAAATAGTCGGTTTTCGTAAAGAAAAGTCTTTAGTTATTCCTTTTTCTGATCCGACTGGAGTGTGTGCTAATTCTTTAGTGCAATGTATTGAAAGAGAACCAAAAATTTTAGTTGGGGAACATTTAATTGGCCGCATTATAGATGGCTATGGCCGCCCAATGACAGGTGAGCCTTTTATAGGGAATCAAGGGGTACCTTATTCCATTCATCGGGAACCTTTAAATCCATTGCTTAGAAAACGTATTCAAAAATATTTTGATACAGGAATCCGTTCCATTAATGGTTTGCTTAGTTTTGGTGAAGGTCAAAGAATTGGGATTATGGCTGGTTCTGGGGTCGGAAAAAGCGTTTTAATGGGAATGATTTCAAGATACTCCGATGCAGATGTAAATGTGATTGCGCTTATAGGGGAAAGAGGAAGAGAAGTTCGAGAGTTTTTAGAAGAAAATCTTGGTATTGAAGGGATGAAAAAAAGTATTGTGGTGGTTTCTACGGGAGATCAATCACCTTTAAGTCGGGTGCGGGCTGCTCATGTTGGTACAGCCATTGCGGAATACTTTCGGGAACAAGGAAAAAAAGTATTATTAATGATGGACTCTTTAACGCGAGTGGCTATGGCGCAAAGAGAAATTGGGTTATCAGTAGGAGAGCCGCCAACGACCAAAGGTTACACTCCTTCAGTTTTTTCTTTGTTACCAAAATTATTAGAACGTGCTGGTAATAGTCAATCGACTGGATCTTTAACAGGAATTTATACTGTTTTAGTTGAAGGTGATGACTTTAATGATCCCATAAGTGATTCTGCACGCAGCATTTTAGATGGGCATATAAACTTATCAAGACTTCTTGCTGAAAGGAATCATTTTCCAGCTATAGATATTTTATCAAGTGCAAGTCGCGTTTTGATTGATATAGCAAATGAAGAACATTTAAAACTAGTTAGTTATTTACGGGATTTATTGTCAGAATATCAAAAAAATGAAGATTTAATTAATATTGGGGCTTATAGTCAAGGTATAAACTCTAAATTAGATAAAGCAATTAAACTTTTACCTAAAATAAATGAATTTCTAAAACAAGATAGAAACATAAATTGTAATTATAAAGATTCACTTAAATTGTTAAAGGAACTGGTTGGAGATGAAATTTTATGAATTTCAAATTTTCTTTACAAAGAATACTTAATCTGAGAGAACAAGAATCTCAAGAGGCAGAATTAAAAGTTGAGAAAATTAGAAATGTAATTACTGAATTAAAAAAAATGGTAAATCATGAACGAGATATGTACTTTCATGATAGAGAAGAATTAAATAAAAATGTAATAGAAACACAAATGAATAATGTAACTTTATATGAGCAATCATTGCAGCTTAGACAAGAAAGAATTATGGAAATTTTAGAAAATATTCGTACATATCAATTAGACTTAGAAGTTTATCAGCAAGCCTTAATTCAATCGCGTAGGAATCAAAAAATATTAGAAAATTTAAGAGATTTAAAGAAAAAAGAATTTCTTGAAAAGGAAGCAGCTAAAGAGCAAGCCTTAATTGATGAAATTAGCACGCAAAGATTTATTAGAGGACAAATGACTGAAAAAGGTGATGAATGAAGAAAAGTCTTAAATTTATTTTAAATTTTATTTTCATGTTTAATCTTTATGCATATGGAGAAGATTTACCTTCCCTCCCAAAGGAATTGAGTGCTTCTGAAGCATTAAGAATTCGAGAAGAGCTGCAACTCATTAAAATAGACATTGAACAGAAAATCATTAAATTGGAAGAAGCAAAAAAATCTTATGATTCAGCTAAAAATGATGTTGAAGTAAGACTAAAAAAGATAGAAGAAGAAAGACGTCTTCTTGACGAAACTCTCCAAAAAGAGAAAAAACTAAAAGAGGATAGGGTGAAAGAAGCTGTAGAGTTTGTTTCTAAAATGGAACCTCGGAAAGTGGCCCCAGTCTTAGAATCAATGGACAGAGATCTTGTAATCGCTTTGTTTAGCCGTTTACCATCACGGCAAGTGACTAAGCTACTTGAAAGTTCTTCACCCGCAAAAGCGACACAATTTTTGGAGTATTATACCCGGATACGTTCTGGTAGAGAATTTGAAATGCTACGTGAACTCGGGCTTTGTGCTCCAGCTAAGGAGAAAAATGAAGAAAAAGGAAAATCGCCGCCTTAAACATCATTCTGATCAGTATCTTTATGGCTCCTCCCCCAGTTTAAGATTTTTTGTCACAACATCCCGTGGTTTTGAAGACATATTGGCCGAAGAATTAGAAGAAATATTTTTAAATTTGCAAATTAAACATCAGATATGGAAGGGGTCAGCGGGTTGTTATATTGAGTCCGCTTGGTCAGGAGCAATTGCTGCCAATCTTGCCTCTCTATGTGCAAGTCGTGTGTTATTGGTGTTATTGGAACGAGAAATTCAATCGGAAAGTGATATTTATGAGTGCGCTAGAGAAATAGACTGGACAGAATTATTTCAAAAGCATCAAACATTTTCTGTAAATGCTTCAATCAATCATACTTTTATTGAAAATTCTATGTTTGTTGGTCTAAAAATAAAAGATGCAATATGTGATCGTTTTCGTGACAAATTTGGAACCAGACCAAATGTTAATACTGAAAATCCTGATGTTAAAATTTTTGCGCGGTTGGTGCAAAATAAATTAAGTATATCTGTTGATACAACTGGAGAGCCTCTTTCTCAACGAGGTTATCGTTTAAAAACAGTGGAAGCTCCGTTAAAAGAATCCTTAGCGGCTTCTCTATTAAGGTTGACTGGTTGGAATGCTTTAGCATCACAAATATGGGAAAATGCAACAGCTGTTTATTTTGAAGATAAAGAGACTAGAATTTTAAAACAGCAAGCTATACCTACAAAAAATATTTTGCTTTCCCCATTTTTAAGAGATCCTATGTGTGGGTCAGGCACTTTTTCAATAGAAGCAGCACTGGCGTTGTTACATTGGAAACCTAATGTTCATAGACCACATTTTGCTTTTTTTAATTTATTACCAGATTATGAAAGAGAAATAAAAGCGGTTGTTAAAGATCTAAAGAATAAAATATTGGCTAATGAAAAGTCTATTTCAGATTTATTATTAGTTATAAAAAATTATGCTAATAACAATAATATTAGTTATAATGAAAATTCTTTGAATTTCATAACTGCGAGCGATATAGCAGAAAAAAATTTAGAAATTGCAAAAGAATGCGCAAAAAATGCTGGAGTTGCAAAACTTATTTCATTTGTAAGATCTGATGTTTTACAAACAAAACCTCATGCTTCACATGGGTTATGTATCGTGAATCCTCCTTATGGAGAACGTTTGGAAGAAAATACAAATTTAGAACCTTTATACAAGTCTTTAGGTGATTTATGGAAACAAGAGTATCCTAATTGGGTTGCTTGGTTGCTTTCAGGAAACGAAGAAGTTGCAAAAAAGGTAGGGTTAAAACCAACAAGAAAAATATCTGTGTATAATGGGAATATTCCTTGTAAGTTTTTTCAATTTGTAATGTATCCAAGGAATTCAAAAAATTCTAATTCTAGGCCTTAGAATAAGAAGGAGATCTACTTGGTTTCAGATAAATTTTGTGGTTACAAAGAATTTCGAGTCATGTATATTGCTGACTCCTCCTTAATTGAGTCTTTAAAAGTTGATTTTTTAAAAGCGGGCGCACGGATCATCAACCCAGATAAGCCTAACTCCTTTTCAGTCTCTTCATATCTAGTACGAAGACTGGCGTTAGCTGCAAATTCTTTTCCAGGTGCTACGGTTAATTTTTATGATGATGTTCATGAAGTGGCTAATGAACTCCCCATTTTTGATGCTGATCTTATTATTTTAGATGAACGCATCATAGAACCAGGACTAGATATTTTTTCTGCTTTTACAAATACCGATAACAATCAAAATCTTAATGATAATTCTCAGGCAACAAAATTTCTTCCTTCAGCAACAATCTCGGGAGAAAAAAAAGATCAGAAAAAACCTGTAACGTTTGAGAATTTACGTTCAGCGATAGAAAAGTTTACTCCTATCGGCTTTTTATACACAATGCGTCGCATAGTTGTGGTTTTACCAAAATCAGTCCGTAGAACCAATCGAGAATTTTATCTCAGTTTGGCAAATATTCGAGCGGTTATTACGGAACCTTCTGACTCCATTGAATTGTTTTTAGCGGCTACCAGACAACTTTATGAATTTAGACAATCTCATAAAAAAACAAGTATTTGTATTTCAGGGGGTGGTTTAGAAGGTTATATTTATTCAATAGGTGTTGTAAATGCGTTAGATGATTGTTTACTTGATAAGGAAACAGGTGACTTTGATATTTTTTGTGGAGTTTCTTCTGGAGCAATTATTGCGAGTACTTTAGCGGTTGGG
>CAYSZE010000117.1:0-10789 GCA_964435255.1 uncultured Oligoflexia bacterium | reverse complement strand
GATGTCCATGCTAAAGAGAATGGAGCTAACACCCGATGTTGTTAAGGAAGTTGTTAAAAATGCTCTAGAAACGGAATCAGCTATTCAGCCTTCATAAGGTAAAGGAAAAGCAAATGCCTATTGATAATTTTAAGCCAGAAGATAGAGAAAAAATTTATGCCATGGCTGAAAACGTTACTGGAAATTGTCAACAGGGTAGCTATCGCAGAGAAATTATTATTTCAAATGTTTTGCGGAGAGTTCAAGTAAAAACAGCAGAGAGTTTAGATAAATATTTACAAGAAGCTATTTCAAATGACCAAGAATTTGCACAACTACTAAGTGCTTTTACAATTCATACGACTGAATGGTTTAGAGAAATGCCGCATTATAAAAAGTTTGAAACCTTACTCACAGAGCGTTTTAAAGGAACAAAAAGATTTCGGATGCAATCTGGAGGCTGTTCAACAGGAGAAGAGGTTTATTCTTTTTGTCTTGTTTTAGAAGCTTTTCGCAATGCGCATCCTGGTTTTGACTATGAGTTTAAAGCTTTTGATATTGATCCAGTCTCCGTAGAAATGGCAAAAAAAGCTATTTATCCTTTAAAAGACTTTACAAAAATTCCAATAAATTACCAAAGTCATGTGAAAAAAATGGATAAAGAAGATTCTTTTGTTCCAGATCAAAATGTTAAAGCCCGTTGTCAATTTTTTACTGATAATTTAGTAAAACTCCAAACGATGCAACCCAGTTTTGAAATGATAGTTTGCAGAAATGTTTTAATTTATTTTACACCAGACAAAGTTAAAGAAATTATAGGTAAATTAGTTATGCGCCTTGTTAAAGGTGGCATTTTGATAATTGGCCATAGCGACAGCTTAGATCCTAAAGCTTTTAATTTGAAGTCTTTAGGAAATTCCATGTATGAAAAATTATGAGTCTTGTTTCTGTTTCCATTCAGATAGTGTAATTAATCTTGCTCCTCTGCCAAACGTAACATATGACCAGAACCACTGACTTAAAACAAAAAACTTATTTCTAAAGCCTATTAAGTATAAAATATGTATAAACAACCAAGATAGCCAAGCAACTTTTCCACGCATTTTTATACCAGAAAATTCAGAAATCGCTTTTCCTCTCCCAATTGTTGCCATCATTCCTTTATCAAAATAAACAAAAGGTTGGAGTTCTTTTTGTTGGATTGACAAAAGAGTATTCTTAGCAGCATGCTTTCCTTGTTGAATAGCAACAGGAGCAAGACCTGGTAAAGGTTTATTCTTCTTGTCTTTACAATGGCTTTGATCACCCAATACAAATATATTGGGAAATTTTTTAAGGTTCAGAGTGTTCTCTACTTTCACTCTTCCTAACTCATCTAAATCTGTATTGAGACATTTTCCTGTCTGTGAGGGTTGCACCCCTGCGGCCCAAATAACTGGTTTTGCTGCAATATGAGTATCTCCTAACCAAACCCCGTCTGCAGTTATATTATCAACTCTCTTATGTAATAGTATTTTTGCTCCAAATAACTCTAAATCATCTTTTGCTTTTTCTGATAAATGCTCAGAAAAGGAGGGTAATATTCTTGTTCCAGCCTCAATCAGAATCACTTTTGTTTTTTTAGGTTCAATTTTTTTAAACTCATTATTGAGAGTATAACGAGCTATTTCGCACAAAGATCCTGTTAATTCAACCCCCGTTGGCCCGCCACCAACCACAATAAATGTTAAATAACTCTCAATTTCTGATTCATTGCTTAATTGTTCTGCTATTTCAAAAGCGGTTAATACTCTTCTTCGTATTTCAGTAGCTTGTTCAATGGTTTTCATTCCTGGAGCAAAAAATTCCCATTCGTTTTTACCAAAATAACTATGGCTCGCCCCACAAGCTAATATTAAATAATCATAAGAAAATTTTTTGAGGCTAGTCTCTAAATTTTGTTTTTCGGGGTCAATGTAGTTAACTTTACCAAGGTTTACTTCAATATTTTTATATTTTGCTAAAATAGAACGAATGGGTGAAGCTATATCAGCAGGACTTAAACCAGCCATAGCTACTTGGTACAATAAGGGTTGGAAGAGGTGATAATTTTTTTGGTCAATCACTATCACTTGAATATTTTTTTTGTTTCCTAATTTTTTAGCAGCATTCATCCCAGCAAATCCAGCACCTATAACTAGGACTCGGTTATTTTTTTTGATGATTTTCATAATTTTTCCTTAAAATATATTAATTAAAATAAGAAATATTTTGTTTATAATGATATCAGGTTCACGTAAAAATATAAAAATCTACTACATAAGAATTCAAAAATTTTGTCAAAAAAAGATGAAATAATATCTGATTGATTATTAGTAACTCGTTTATTATAAAATTTGCTAATAAAGAGCACTAAATAGCATCCCATTAAAGAAAATCTTACTCCTTGTTCATTTTTATCACAACTTTTTAATTCGCTTTTAAATTATTTTTATTAATGAGGCATAATAAACTTAAAAATCAATGCAAACATATTGTGGTAATTAATCGTTCGATCTACTAAAGAAAGAATAGAGCATGTCGTTTTACTTTTTTTGACATGGCTACTTAAGTATATGTATATATATTAACTTGTTTTTCTAAGATCTTAACTGGAATAAAGGATTAATTTGTGTTAGGATGCTTTTTTATTAGAGGTAAAAATGACTTTTAAAAATGATGCTGGGTTTCTTGAAGTAATTTGTGGCTGTATGTTTAGTGGAAAAACAGAAGAATTGATTCGCGTTTTAAAAAGATCATATATAGCTAAACAAAATATTTTGGTATTTAAACATGCATCAGATGTACGTTATTCTTATCAAGAAATATGTAGTCATAATGGCCATAAAGTTTCAGCTCATTTAATTGAAAATACACGAGAAATATTTAAGCATGATTTGTCCGAAGTTGACTTAATTGGTATCGATGAAGTTCAATTTTTTGCAGAAAATATAGTTGAAGATATCCAAAAATTGCTTGATCGAAAAATTAGAGTTGTTACAGCTGGACTTGATATGGATTATCGTAAAAAACCATTTGGTTATATTCCTGAAATTCTTGCGATGGCAAATAAGTTTACAAAACTAACTGCTATATGTACACAGTGTGGAAGTGATGCTTACTACAGTCAACGTTTAATTAAGAAAAATGATATTGTTTTAGTCGGGGCTGCTGAAAGTTATGAACCGCGCTGCGCATTGCATCATACTATTCCTGAATTGATTCATAATTAATCACTAAATTGTGAACAAAAATCATTAATAATTTGTGAACTTTGATCTTTGTTTAAACGCGGATCACAATAAGTTTCATAATTTAAATGCAGGTCGTTTTCTGAGATATTAGCATTTCCGCCAATACATTCAGTAACATCTTTATATGTTAATTCTAAATGAATCCCTGATAAAATTGTACCTGCATTTTTATGTATATTAATAGTATTAACAATTTCATTTAATATATTACTGTAATTTCTGGTTTTAAAACCATTCTCTGTTTTAAATGAATTGCCATGCATAGGATCGCAAATCCACGTTACGTTAAAATTAGATTTTTTAATAGCATTAATAATTTTACTTAAATGACTTAAAGAATTATTGTCTCCAAATCTTGTTATAAAGTGAATTTTACCTGGAGAATTAGAGGGATTGAGTATTTCAAAAAGATTTACAACTTCACTAGGGTGGGCATTAGGACCTATCTTGACGCCAATAGGGTTGGCAATACCTTTTAAATATTCAACATGAGCTCCTTGGATGTCACGAGTTCTTTCGCCTAACCATAAAGTATGCGCTGAATAATTTAACCATTCTCCAGATAATTCAGAATAATGTGTTAAAGCTGATTCATAAAATAAATGTAATGCTTCATGTGAGACAAAAAAATTTGAATGCGCTAAATGATAAGTCCAATGTAGCGTTTTTTTTGCATTTTCGTATGCGGTTACCAAACGTTTGGGATCGGGTATCCGTTCTATTTCATTAAAATGAATTGAATTAATTATATCTCCCCGATAGGAAAGTATTTTACTGTTGTTTTTATACTCGAATTGTTCCGTTCTGGGTTTAGCATATTGTCCTGCCATGCGTCCAATTAAAACAACTTCTTTATTTATTTTATTTGCAAGTAAAATACGAAGATTTTCTAAATGGTTAATGCGTTTTTTAACATCACTTAAATTGCAACTTTCAAATGTTTCAGCACAGTCTCCTGCTTGTAAGATAAACACATTGCCTTTTTCGGCTTCTATAAAAAGTGATTTTAATAAGGAAATATCTTTGTCAAAGACCAGTTTGTCCGCATTTTTTAAATAAGTTAATGACTCTTTTAAAGATAATTCATTTTTATAAATTGGTATTTGCTTTTGAAAACACTGTTTCCAACTCTCTGGATGCCAGTGCGGGAAAAAATAATTTTCATTATTAATGGAAGTCATGAATTACCTTTAATTATATAAGAATATTAATTTATAAATTGAAAACCTGCACCTAAGATTAAAATAAATCCTAAAATTAATCTATACCAAGCAAATATTAGAGTAGATCTTTTTTCTAAATATTTCATTAGACCAAATACAGCTAGAAAAGCTGCTACCGAAGCTGTGACTATCCCAACAAAAAGCACACTCCAACCATGTGATGTGAGACCAGCATTATGCATTTCGTGAATTTGTTTTAGTCCAGCTGCAACAATAACGGGCACTCCTAAAATAAATGAAAAAGCGGCAGCAGTTTCTCTTTTAAGTCCTAAAAACAATCCTGCTGTAATAGTTGCGCCCGAACGAGAAACGCCAGGAATAAGAGCGGCAACTTGGGCAAGACCTACAATCATACAGTCCTTAAAAGTAAGTTTGTTAAAGTCTCTCTCATGTGTACATATTTTTTCAGCAACTATAAATAATGCTCCCATGAAGATACAAGCAGCTCCAATCACATAAAGAGATCTTAAAGGTGAATTAGGGGCGTTTAAAATTGATTTTAAAAGTAAACCCATAATACCTACTGGAATTGTTCCTATTATAATTCCCATTCCAAGTCTAAATTCAGTAGAAGAAAAATTTTTATTTTTCACACTAGCAATAGTTCCTGAAAATATGTTCCAGATTTCTTTGCGAAAATATATCATCACGGCAAAAAAACTAGCCAGTTGCACAGCTCCTGTAAAGGGGGTACCTGGATCTTGCCAGCCCAGAAAAGCAGGAACTATTCGTAAATGCGCTGTACTGCTGATTGGTAATAATTCAGTAATTCCTTGAACAATTCCTAAAATAATAATTTTGAAGTATCCTAAATCAACAAACCCACAATCGATCAGATGTCCGTGCACTGGAACAGGGCATGCAAGTGCCATAGTAAATCTCCTATAGAAAAAGTTGCACAATAGAGGTAGATACCATATCGTTGCTTGAAGGCCACAAGGTGGCAAGCATATTTTAATTGAGCCCGTCTTTTAATATATATTTGACGGGTTCTTTTTTGTGAATAAACGATTTTATTATGCTGTGGAGAAATAGATGAGCGAGACTCAACGCGCATTGCTTGGGCAGATCCAAGAAAAGTTTGAACCTATTCGGAGGTATCTTTGACACTCCGTTAAAAAGAAAAAGAATTTTAGAAATTGAAGCTGAGAGCAATAGTGACCCACATTTTTGGAACGATCGCAAAAAATCATCCGCTTTATTAAAAGAAAAGAAAAATTTGGAAGATGCTATTTTATCTTGTGAAAATTTATTGAAAAAATTTGATGATACCTATGTTGCAATTGAATTTGGTGAAGATGGTGATGAGCAATCTGTGAAAGAAGCTGATGAAACTCTTATATTGCTAACAAAAGAAGTTAATGAATTAGAAACTAAAAGGCTTTTATCGGGCGAGACGGATCGCAACAGTGCTATTCTAACAATAAATGCAGGTGCGGGTGGTACAGAAGCGTGCGATTGGGCGCAAATGATTCTACGGATGATGCTTAGGTTTTGTGATCGTAAAGGCTTTAAAGCTGAAGTAGTAGATGAATTAGAAGGTGAGGGTGCGGGAATTAAAAACGCAACTGTGACCATAGATGGTGATTTTGCTTATGGCATATTAAAATCTGAAAATGGAGTGCATCGTTTGGTACGTATTTCTCCTTTTGATTCAAATGCTAGAAGACACACCTCTTTTTGTTCGGTTTATGTTTCGCCAATCATTGATGATGATATTCAAATAGATATTAAAGAAAGTGATTTAAAAGTTGACACCTATCGCGCAGGCGGCGCTGGTGGACAACACGTCAATCGAACAGATTCTGCTGTAAGAATGACTCATATGCCAACAGGAATTGTTGTGCAGAGCCAACAACAACGCAGTCAAATTCAAAACCGTGAAACGTGCTTAAAATTATTAAAAGCAAAGTTATATGAAGTCGAAATGGCGAAAAGACAAGCTGAATCTAAGGCAATAGAAGAAGCAAAAATGGACAATGCATTTGGTTCGCAGATCCGATCCTATGTTTTACATCCATATAAACTAGTAAAAGATGTCCGTACTTTAGCGCAAAGCAGTGACCCCAATAATGTTCTAGATGGAGATATTGAAGATTTTTGTTTGGAATATTTACGGCAAACAGCAGCTGGTCATTTTAAAGGTAAAGGCGGAAGTGCTGACGATTTAGATTAATTACATGGTATTGGGGTTTTAAATGGACTTACAGCAGGAACTTAATAAAACAATTCAAAGTGTGCAAGACTTTCCTAAAAGAGGAGTGGTTTTTAGAGACATCAATCCGCTGTTCAAACAGCCCGCTTTGATGAAAAAAATTATAGCAGAAATGGCCGATTTTGCTAAACAAGTAAATGCACAACATATTGTTGGCATTGAAAGCAGAGGCTTTTTTTTCGGAATTCCTTTGGCTTTAGAACTAAATATTCCATTTGTGGCGGCTCGAAAAAAAGGAAAATTACCTGGTGAAGTTATTTCACAAGATTATTTATTAGAATATGGAACAGACTGTATAGAAATTCAAAAAGCAGCCCTTTATGAAAATGAACGTTACCTCATTGTTGACGATGTGATTGCAACGGGTGGGACTGCAAAAGCAACAGCTGAAATAATTCATAAAGGCGGTGCGCAAGTTTGTGGTTTTTCATTTTTAATTGAGCTTTCTTTTTTGAATGGAAAATCATTACTAGATGAAGGTAATAAATTAAAAATTCAAAGTGTTCTTAAATATACTTAACTAAAATATTTGTTAATTTCTTTGATAATATCGTCCATTTCAAATGGTTTTTCAAATATTTTTTTGATGTTTAAATCCTTTTCTTTTTCAGAATCAAGCTCATTTTGCCCTGAACAAATGAATAAAATAGGTTTTTCTTTTTTTAAGGTCAATAAGTCTTTAGCTAAAGTAATACCATCTCCTTTAGGCATTCTGACGTCTGAAATAATACAATGAATTTTTTCATTCTGTACTATTTGAAAAGCATCTTTACCGTTATCAGCTTCATAAATTTTTGCATTTGTTTTTTTTATTGAGATCAGTTCTCTAAGAACTTCACGCATGAGTTCATCATCATCAACTATTAAAATGTTTATTGGGTTTAAATTAGACAGATTAGATCCTTTCTTTAAACAATAAAAGGCAATTCTATAACAAAACAAGTGTTTTTATTACTTCGATCATAGTATAACTTTCCTTTATGCATTTCAATAATACGTTTTGAAATACTTAGACCAAGTCCTGTCCCTTTACCAACTTGTTTGGTTGTGAAAAAAGGTTTCATAAGATTATTTACTATTTCAAAAGGAATACCATTACCGCAATCAGTAAATCGTAAAAGTAATATACTTTCATTTTGTTTTATTTCAATTTGAATCCATTTATCAGGCATAGTAGCAATAGCATCAATTGAATTATTGATGAGATTAAGAAAAACTTGGCAAAGTTCAGCTTCTTTGCCAAATGTGTAATAATTATTATCATTTTTGTAAATTAATTTTATGCTATTATTTGTTAACTTTTCACTGCAAAGATCTAAAGTTGATTGGAGCACATTTGTAAGATTGACTTTTTCAAATTTATCATTTTCTGAATTACGGGTATACATTTTGAGACTTTTTACAATACGAGCAATTTTTTGAGTCGTATTTTCAATTTTAGAAATATCGTTAATGAATTCATCATTGTTGATCTTTCTTTCGAGAACTTTGCTTTTCAAAGAATATGATTTCATTAATATAATAGATAGAGGAGTATTTATTTCATGAGCTATATTGGCAGCCATTTCTCCTAATTGAGAAAACTTCGAAGTATATAACATTTGTTCTTTTTGTTCGTTAATTATTTTTTGTATTTCCATTTCATGAGTTAAATCTTCTGCTGTGAACAAATAACCAATTGTATTATTGTACTGATCAAATATTGAAGAAATTAATAATTTAACAAAAAATATACTACCATCTTTGCGAATAAAAGACCATTGGTTTTGAACTAAATTTATTTTTTCTAGGCTAGAGACAAAATAATTAAATAATTCCTGAAAATCATTTAAATTTGGAATTTTTTCTTTTACTACTGAATTACTTATATTAAAAAAAGGACTCGTGTTTGAAGGAGAATGAGATTCAGTTGGTTTTAATTTAGATTTTAATTCATTTAAATCATGGAAAATTAAAGGAGTTTCTTTACCAATTAAATCGTTTGCTTGGTACTGAAGCTTTTTTTCAGCCGAAGTATTAAATGATAAAATTTTTCCATTGTTGTCAGTTGAAATAATCAGATAATCGGATGAATTAATAACTCCCTTAAACCAGGACTCTTTCTGATAAAGCATTTTATTTTTTGCGGTAATAATATTTATAACTTTAATTGTAGAATAAATAATTAATAAATTTGCAATCAAATATAGTGATGCTAACAAAATAATAAAATTTATTGTTTTTTCACTATCTGAAATAAGAGTGATTTTCCAATTGTACCCACCAATTAATTTTGTAGTTTCAATATAATTTTTATAAATTTTACTATTTGAAATGATTTTAGAAAAGCCACCAGTATAAACTAAATCAGAGTTATCAAATTCAATTTGAATTTTAACATTATTCGGAATTTTAGTATCTAATTCCTTTAAAAACTGATCCAGCACAATTGTAGTAAAAGCCCAACCTTTTAAAAAATATTTAGGATTCTTACCTTTAGGATCAAAAATTGGTAAAAAAGCATAGAAGCCTAGGCTCTTTTCGTACAATTGCGATAAATTAAGAGGTCTAGTTAATATAAACTCGTTTTTAACAGCAGCTGTTAATGCGGAGTCTTTTCGAGAATTATCATATGATATATCAAGCCATTTCATATTGGGGTTATTTTCTGCAGGTTCTATATATTCGATAATCATATGTTCTTTAGATTTAACTATGGGATGAATAAAAACATTGTTATTCATTTTTATATAATTTTTTAAATCTTCTTCTCTAACAAGACGAATAAAACCAAAGCCAAGTGAGCCAATATAGTTTCTTTTAAATTGAATTGCATTTGAATATTCTAAAAAATCTTTCTCAGAAATTTGGTTTTTTATATTAAACATGGCTTGGATATTTCTTAGACTAATAATGTATCTTTTCAGGGAAAGGTTAATAGATTCTATAATGTCTTTGCTTAATTCTTTAACATTTTGTTCTTCTTCATAAATGTATTTTGAATAAAAATTAAAAAAAATTAAAAAATTCAATATTAATGCTAAGGATAGGGTTGTTAATTTGATAATTGACATGTTATTTTCTCGCAATCCATAACTTAATATTAGTCCAAAGAAAATTTTACTGTCAATTTAATAGATTAAAAAGTTACTAGGCATTTTTTAATTTAGTGAGTCACAAAAAATCCTAGATGTATTGATAATAATTTTCATTATTCATGTCAAAAAATCGCCATTTATGATTATATTAAATCAAAAAAAACCGAATCTATGTGTTGATATTGAGTGCCATTTTATGAAATATTCAGAATTGATTTGTGCTTTATTGTTTTTTTTCTAAAAGTTGCACATGGAGTGATGAATGAGCTTAGAGAAATTCCGATACGATGATGATATAGTCAAAAAATTCATTGCAGCTATGCTTATTTGGGGCATAGTAGGAATGTTGGTTGGTGTAATAGTAGCAATCCAATTATTTTACCGTCCATTAAATTTTGATTTACCTTGGTTAACTTTTGGAAGACTGAGACCTTTACATACAAATGCCGTTATTTTTGCATTTTGCTTAAACGGGGTTTTTGCAGGTATTTATCACTCGTCCCAACGTTTGTTAAAAACGCGGATGTATAGTGATCTGCTTTCCAAAATACATTTTTGGGGTTGGCAGCTAATCATAGTTATAGCTGCTGTTACTTTACCTTTGGGATTATCAACTTCAAAGGAATATGCTGAGCTTGAATGGCCTGTTGCAATTTTAATTGCAATTATTTGGGTTGTTTTTGCTATCAACTATTTCATGACTATTGCTGTGCGGCGTGAAAAAGTTTTGTATGTTTCAATTTGGTTTTATATTGCTACAATTATTACTGTAGCACTTTTACATATCGTAAATCATATTTCACTTCCTGTTAACTTTGTGAAAAGCTACAGTGTTTTCTCAGGTGTCCGTGATGCTTTAGTTCAATGGTGGTATGGTCATAATGCGGTTGCCTTTGTTTTAACGACTCCATTTCTTGGTTTAGGTTATTACTATGTCCCTAAATTGGTAAATAGACCTATTTATTCTTACCGTTTATCCATTATTCATTTTTGGTCACTTATTTTTATTTATATGTGGGCAGG